>NZ_JBLYED010000028.1:0-80878 GCF_048515765.1 Pseudomonas sp. H11T01
GGCATCATTTGCTGTACAGCCCAGTCTTTGAAGTCGTTGGTGTAACGTTTAGACATTGCTATGCACCTTCGCCCCCTTGAATGAATGAGTCAATCTACAAGGGCGACAGGTAGCCTGACACGGAGGGACCTCCAGCAAAGTCGCGACCAGCGACAGCACCGATACCAGCAAGACCGACAGCACGTCCGCAACGACGGCAGGCACTGCTTCGGCCACCGACACGTCGAAGGCCGCAGCAGGTGGCGCACCGGCCTCGGGCGGCAGCAGTTCGAGCAGCTCAGAATCGGATTCGGTGAAGGCCCTGCGTAAGCAGATTGCTGAACTGCAAAAGCAACTGCAGGAGCAACAGCGACAGCTTCAAGCCGCGCAGGCGAGTCAGAAAAGCGAAGACGCAAAAGCCGCAGACGTGGCCGCCGCGCAGTCGCAGATAGCAACCACTTCAGGCTCCTTGCAGACCGCTACTGCTGCGCTGTTGCAAGCCTTGCAAGAGTCGAACAGCAGCACCTCGGGCTCGCTGGTCAGCACCTCGGCGTAATGCTGAAAATCGGGTGAACGCAGCGCTTATCCTCCGTAGCAGCTGGCGAAGCCTGCTGCTACGTAAATCAGCGCATGCAAAAAAGCCGCGCGACCTGAGGGCTGCGCGGCTTTTGCTGTGATCTGCTTACTTGTCTTGTTTATTGCTTAGTACCTGAGCGCTCTTGGCGTCCAGGTTCACGTCCCACTTAACACCTTTAGCGTCGCGTATTTCGACCTGGTAGACGTAATTCGCGCCATTTTGCTCCAGCTCGGTGTCAGTGATGTTGGCTGCTGTCGTGCCTGGATGCTCGGCGAGGGCGGCCTGGTTAAGTTTTTCCAGATCCATGATGGTGCCGGCTTTGAGCAGGACTGGAATCAGATCAGGGCGCACGTCGGCTTGGGCCAGGCCGGCGTTCAGGGTCAAGGCAGTGGCGGCGAACAGGGCTGTCAACGATTTCATCGGGTCATTCCTTGGGGTGAACTGTTTAAGTGGGGGCACCATAGCGCGCCGAACTTAATTCACCCTTAATAGCCGTTCGCCTCAAGCAATTGCACGACGCTGGCTGGAGCGGGGCGTTTGAAGTACTTGAGCAACTCGGAGGCGCGGTTGGTGAAGATGCCATCGACACCGGCGTCCATCACCTTCTTGTAATCCACCGGTTCGTCGATGGTGTAGACATGCACCAACAGACCCTTGTCGTGGGTGAAGGTGTTCATCCACGGCTGCACCAGATCCGAATAGCTTTGATCGCCACCCTTGGTCAGCGCTGCCGAAGGCCCAGTGCCAATGGCGCCTTGAGCCTTGGCGTAGTCGACCCATTTCTCGAATTCGGCTTTGTCCTTGGGTTCCTGTTTGGCGTAGTAAGCGGCCTTGTCCTTCTCACCGCTGGCGGCGAAAGTGACGTTGGATTTGGGTTCGATACTGCCTTCCCCGACCCACAACAGAAGGATTTTCGGTACCTGTGGCATTTCCTTTTGCAGCAGTTCCAGGCTGCTCTTCTCAAAGGTTTGCAGCACGACTTTGCCTTTACCCTGGCCGACCGCTAAATCGCTTTTTGCCAGTTTCGAGCCGGCCGGGCTCAGCCAGCCACGGTCCTGCAATTTATCTTTCAGGTCGCTTTCGATGCCCGGAAACTGCTTTGGCTCTTTGGTCTCGATGTACAGCCCGGGTTTGTGCTGCGGGTTGCCTTGAGCAATATCGATGATTTCGTCGAGGGTCAGGATTTTCAGACCGACATAGGCCGGGCGGGCGCGGTCCGGGTAAGCCTTGTTGAACCAGCTGCCGGCATCCAGGGTTTTCAGTTCGGCCAAGGTGAACTCGTTGGCGGGGCTGTCCTTGCGCTCGGGGAATTTGCTCGCGACGTCGGTGGTGCGCTGCAGGTTGTTGTCATGCAGGGCGAACAGCACGCCGTCCTTGCTGCGTTGCAGGTCCATTTCCAGGTAGTCGGCACCCAGGTCACGCGCCAGTTTGTAAGCGGCTGCGGTGGATTCCGGTGCATCGAAGGACGCGCCACGGTGGGCAATCACTGCCGGGTGCGGGATGCCCGTTGCAGTGGCCAAGGCGGTAGGGCTCGGCTGGCTGGCGGCCTGTGCCTGGGCCAGTCCGAGCATCGGGCTGAGCATCAGGCTTAGCAACAGGGCGCTTTTGCGGAAGGTGGCAGGCATATTCTCGAAGTCCTTTCGTGGAGAGCGATATCAAAGAAGTACCTTTCTAACAACTGAGCGCCGCTTGCGCTATCGCGAAACCGACATAAACCTGTGTGAAGGGCATTCTTTCAGCGCTTTTGTGCGGTCCTTTGCAGTACTCTTTGGCCCGGCAGTTTCCCCGTCAGAGGGAAACCCTTTCTTGCCCTGTGTGTAAACCATCGATCACCTGTCCTTCGGGATCTACCGTGAGGTTTACCATGCGCATCACTTCCCAGCTTATCTGCCAGGCCGCCGACCAACTCAAAGGTTTCGTCGGTTTGAATCGCAAGACCGGTCAGCATATCGTCCGCTTCAGCGAAGACTCCTTCGGTATGGACGTCGCCGATGACGCGATCATCCCCACCAGCGAGTTCGTCTGGCAACCTGCGGACGGTCAAACCATGACCCTCAAGCGTGAGCTGATCCAGTTGTTGCTGGACCAGAACATCGACGACCGCATCAACATCACCGAGCCGCTGCGGGTCTACATGCGCCGCGAGGACGTGCCGGAAATCTGCGCGCTGCGCAGTTTGGTGCAGACGGTCTAACGCTCGAACGCGTAAGCCCGCTCAACTTTGCACACCCGCGTATGACAAGCCTCATACCAGGTCGCGCGCCCTTGTTCGCGAACTTCAGTGTGTTCGGCGTGATGTTTCCAGGCGAGGATCGCGGCTTCACTGGCCCAGTAAGACACGGTGATGCCGAGCCCGTCTTCACCCCGGGCCGACTCTACACCGAGAAACCCCGGTTGCTCACGGGCCAGTTCGACCATGCGCTCGGCGGCTTGCCCGTAACCTTGATCCCCCTCGGTACGCAGCGAAGTGAAAATCACCGCGTAGTAGGGCGCCGCTGGCGTCTTGGCGATCATGCCCGGTCCCTCGCGCAGGCCGTGAGCAATGCACTGACCAGCGGCGGGATCGTGCCGGCCAATGCGGCGCGTTCGGGCTGGAACAGCGTAGCGACAAAGAATGGATGGCCGCGCAGCTCGACGGCCCGCAGATCACCTGTCGAATCGTGCCCGGTGGCACACAGGCTTCGCGTCAGCAATTGCGTTTCGAACTCGGGATTGACGCCATAGCGGCAGTGATAGCCTTCGCGGATTTCCAGTGCGCCATAGGCGTTGGCGATCAGCGAACCTTCAACCAGATGGATGCTGTCAACGGCCTCGACCAATGAGCAACTCAATGGCGTGAGCAGGGCGCGTGGGGCATCCGGTGAGGTTTCGCCATGCTCGGCATCGGCCCAGCCGAGCACATTGCGTGCGTACTCAAGTACCGCATGTTGAAAGCCGCCGCAGGTTCCCAGAAACGGTCGTTGCTGTTCGCGGGCATAACGGATAGCCAGCAGTGCGCCGTCCCTATCGCGGTAAGGGCTGGCAGGTACGCACCAGAAACCGTCGAAGCCGTTCAACGGGGTAGCCGATGTGATGCTATCGGTGGGAAGCCACTCAAACTGCACCTTCAGACCAGCACTCTCGGCCGCCATGGTCAGTGCCAGCGGGATGGCCTGGTGGGCGATGACTTCGCGGTCGTAGTCACCGATCAGAGCGATGTGGATGGGGGGCATATCTGAAGTGGTTTCCATGGAGTTCTCCCGGTGTGACCAAGGCTTGTTGATTCCTGGAACCCACTATAGATTGGCGTTCACGCAATTAATATTGGCGTTTACCCAAGTGTTCAATGCACCAGCGCACTATCAACTCGATTATCCAGACCTGTCACTGATCCTGGCGCTGGTGCGCGGCGGCTCTCTGGCCCGCGCAGCGGCGCTGTTGAAGGTCGATGTCTCGACGGTATTCCGTGCAGTACGCAGACTGGAAGCCGCCTTGGGTCAGGAACTGTTCGAAAAAAGCCGTGCAGGCTATCTGCCGACCAGCATGGCACAAGCCTTGGCCGAGCAGGCTGAACGTGCCGAGCAAGCGTTGGAAGCGGCGCGTATTGGCGTGGAGCAGGGCGGGGAAGTCATTAGCGGCACGGTCCGCCTGACCTGCACCGATTCGGTCCTGCAAGGTTTGCTGTTACCGGCTCTGGCGCAATTCATGCCGACGTACCCGGCCTTGAGCATCGAGTTGAGTACGTCCAACGATTTTGCCAACCTCAGCCGCCGCGACGCCGATATCGCGTTGCGCCTGACCAGCGCACCTCCGGAACATCTGGTCGGGCGCTGTCTGGGCGCGGTGTCATATCGGGTTTGCGCCAGTGCGGCCTACCTGCAATCGGTCGACCCCTGTGATCTGGCTCGGTTGGTCTGGATCGCCCCGGATGACTTCCTGCCGGATCATCCCACTGTCGCCTGGCGCCGTCAGCAATTGCCCGGCGTACTGCCGAGTTACCGCTGCAACAGCATGCTGTCGGTCACTGAACTGGTGCGTGCCGGGTTGGGCGTCGCAGCGCTGCCAGACTTCCTGATCGGTGAATCGGGGCTGCAACCCTTGAGTGAGCCCCTGCACGGTTACGACACCCGTCTATGGCTCCTGACCCGCCCCGACTGCCGCGCCTTGCGCTCGGTGGTGACGCTATTTGATGAGCTGGCGCGTAGCGTGCGGTTGCCCAAGTGAGACCCATTTTCACTTCATAGAGTCTTTGCGAGCTCAAGCCTTGGGCTCATCCTTGCGCACAAAATGCTGATGCATTTCGGAGGTCAGGTTTTCAATACGCTCGGTCAGCGACTTGGTCATCTCAGTCAAGCGGGTGTTTTGCTCAAGCAATTCCATTAACTGCGCGGTGTTGTGCGCCGCTTGTGCCTGGCGCTTGGTGTTGGCGGTGGCCAGGGCCTCACGGTGCTTGGCGTCGGCGTCGGTCTGGGCTTTGTCGCGAGCCGCCTGGCGTGTTTGCGCCAGCAAAATCAGCGGCGCAGCGTAGGCCGACTGCAGGCTGAACGCCAGGTTGAGCAGGATGAAGGGATAGAGGTCGAAATGGGTCACGCCGAACAGATTGAGGCAGACCCAAATGACCACGATCAGCGTTTGTGCACCCAGAAAAGTCGGCGTCCCGAAGAAACGCGCAAAGGCTTCGGCCCTCAGGGCAAAGCGGTCGGTGCCGAAGGTCGGGGCCAGGTGGGCGTGAGGGCGGTGAAAGCGCAGGTGATCGATATTATCGGGGAGCTCTGTTTCGGGTTTGGCTGAGTTCATGGTGCTCTCTGCAATGCGGTGGGACTGGGGCCTACTATAGCCTCGACTTATTCAGAAACACTTTGTCGTATTTTATTTGGCATCGCTGCTCATTGGATAAACCGCATGAATAGTGTCATTTATTCCAAGCGCAATAATCAGTGTGCTTCAACCGCCCGATGGAGCCTGGTAATGCCTCAGCGACCAACTGACTACCGCTGATAGCAGGCCAGGAACATGTCCAGCGCCGATTCCACGACGGTGGTCTGCATCTCGGGCGACAACGCTGGCTGGTTCATGGAGATTTGTGGCCAGAAGGCGAACGCCTTGATCAGCCCCTGCACCTGTTGTGCGGCGAAACACGGGTCAACAGGTTTCAATCTGCCGTCGGCCTGGGCTTCGCGAATCCACACAGTAAGGCCTTCTTCACGCTCCCCCAGCCTTGCAACCATGTCCTGAGCCCGCTCGGGAGAGTGGATAGTGGCAGCGATCGCCACGCGCGCCAGGTCGAGAAGGTTGTTGTCCGCCAGCAGGTACAGTTTTGCCCGTAACAACTCTTCCAGTTGCCCGCGTAGCGGGAGATCGTTGCGGTAGACCGTATCCGGCTGGGCGCTGATGCTGGTCCATAATTTATTTAGGATCTCGGCGAACAGCTCTTCCTTGCTGGGGAAGTGGTTGTACACCGTGCGCTTCGAAACCCCAGCCGTGGCGGCGATCTTGTCCATGCTGGTGATGTCGAAACCATTGGCACGGAATTCGACAATGGCCGCCTGGATGATGGCTTCGCGTTTTCGGTCGGTGAGGCGCAGCGCAGCTGTCATAAATTGGCTTCGGCAGGGGAAATTGAAATTACACTCGGTAGTTTACTTAGTCTCTCGTTTGTTGCAATCTAGAAACTACACGGTGCAGTGTAAATGCGCAGTGAAGAAATAGAGTTTTCGGCTGAAGCGTGCATGCATTGGCCAGTTATCATCCAACAACGGAACACCGGAACCTCACGGTTTTCCTTGGAGTCACATCAATCATGGCCACTCTCTCATCTCGCGCCCACGGCGCCCCCAGCCTCAAAGCGTCTTTGCAAGACGAAGGTCATTACCGTAACCACGCGACAGTACCGCGCGAAGGCTTTCGCAAAACCTTGCGGATATTCTGGAACATGCTGTTCCACAAGCCGCGTAATACCCGCCCGGCCGGCGCTATCCCGGTTCAAACCCTGACCCGCGAAGCGCTGTTGGCCGCGCCGAATCACAGTGTGTTCCGTCTCGGCCATTCGACCGTGCTGCTCAAGCTGCACGATAAGTTCTGGCTGACCGACCCGGTCTTTGCCGAGCGTGCATCGCCGGTGCAATGGGCCGGACCGCGGCGCTTTCATCAGCCGCCTATTAGCCTGGAAGCATTACCACCGATTGAGGCGGTGATCCTTTCCCACGATCATTACGACCACCTCGACCATCAATCCATTCTCAAACTGGCCGACAAAGCCCGGTATTTCCTCGCGCCGCTGGGCGTGGGCGATACGCTGATCAAATGGGGCATCGATGCCAGCAAGGTGCGCCAACTGGATTGGTGGCAGGGCACTGAAGTGGACGGTATTCGCTTCATCGCCACACCCTCGCAACACTTTTCCGGCCGCGGGCTGTTCGATGGCAACAGCACACTGTGGGCATCCTGGGTCATGATCGATGGCGACACCCGGATCTTTTTCAGCGGTGATACTGGTTATTTCGATGGCTTCAAACGCATCGGTGAACAATACGGTCCGTTTGATCTGACGCTGATGGAGACCGGCGCCTACAACGTCGACTGGCCGCATATCCATATGCAGCCAGAGCAAACCCTCCAGGCACATATCGACCTCAAAGGTCGCTGGTTGCTGCCAATCCACAACGGCACCTTCGACCTGTCGATGCACGCCTGGCACGAACCGTTCGACCGCATTCTGGCCTTGGCCTGGGAACGTAATGTGTCCATTACCACGCCGCAAATGGGCGAAGCGTTCAACCTGACCCAACCCCAGCGTGGGCGGGCTTGGTGGTTGGAGGTCGAAAGCGAGACGTGCTCGGAGCACCGCGCGCTGACCTGACAGACTGCGCGTTTGGTTGAATAGTCGTACACGTGAAGGGGAAGGGTACTCGGGAGCTATCCCGAGTCCTGCCTTAGGCTGATTGAGAGAGTGAATAAATCACTCGTCATTCAACTTTGACAGGACGTCTACACATGAAGGGATTCTTTGAAAATGGTTTGGCGGCAGCCATAAAGATTGCCGTGTTCAGTACTTTTCTAGGGGCGTGGGGCGTGAGTCATGCCCAAACGCCCGACCCCGACCTCACGTTGATGCAAGGCATCGAAGATGCCAGTGTCAGCGAAATCAGTGAAAAAATGGCCCGCAGCGGACTGACATCCGTTGCGTTGGTCGAGCACCTGCTGGATCGAATCAGTGCACTGGATAAGCAAGGACCGATGATCAACGCGATCATTGAACTCAACCCGGATGCGGTCTCGATTGCCGCCGCGCTGGATCGTGAGCGTCAGGAAGGACGAATTCGTGGCCCGTTGCATGGCATACCGATTTTGCTCAAAGACAATATCGACACCGGTGACCGGATGCAGACGACCGCCGGGTCGTTGGCAATGGTGGGGCAACCAGCGGCTCAAGATGCTTTTATCGTTCAGAAGCTGCGAGACGCAGGGGCGATCATTCTGGGGAAGACCAACCTGAGTGAGTGGGCGAACTTTCGCGGGAACGGTCTACCCGACGGTTGGAGCGGGCGGGGTGGGAAGACGAAGAACCCCCATCTACTCGATGGCTTTGCTTGCGGCTCCAGCACGGGGTCTGCCGCTGGCGTAGCCGCAGGGTTTGCCCCATTGGCGGTGGGAACGGAAACCTCTGGCTCGATTGTTTGCCCGGCCTCTGTGAACGGTGTAGTCGGGCTGAAACCAACGGTGGGCCTGCTGGGCCGATCCGGGATTATTCCTGTGACGCGCAAGCTGGATACGCCAGGCCCGATGACGCGCACTGTGTTTGATGCCGCGCTGTTGCTGAATGCGATGCAGGGCTTTGATCCTGCTGATCCGGCGAGTGCCAGTGTTCCGAATGGCGAAAAGGATTACACCGCAAACCTGACTCCAGGCGCCCTGGAGGGGCGGCGCATCGGTTATCCCAATAAATTCGAGCCAGGTAGCGATGCGTCGAAAAAAGATCCGCAATTTGCCCAGGCGCTGGACACCCTGCGTGCGGCAGGCGCCATTTTGATTCCCACAGAAGTTCACGATCCCAATGATGGCGCGCGTGTCGATCAGGCGATGTTTATGGGGCTCAAGCGCGATCTTCCTGCCTACCTTGCAAACCGCACTGGCCTTGCCATTCAAACAGTGCAAGACCTTGTTGATTTCAACAGGATAAATCCTGGGCCTGAGGGGTATGGGCAAGAGGGGCTCGAAGGGTTAAGCGGTATTGCTTTCGACGAGGCGGTCTATAACGATCTTTGGCGATCAATCAACAGTGAAAATGGACAGGTCATTGATGACTTGATGGCAAAGCACAACCTGGAAGCATTGATTTCTGATGTTGAATCACCCGCTATGAACGTCGCATCCTTGGCTGGTTACCCCGGCATCATGGTGCCCTCGGGTATCGACGCTGATGGATTGCCAGCCTCGGTTTTCTTTTTTGGCGAGCGCTGGAGCGACGAAAGGCTCCTGGCATTTGCCTATAGCTATGAACAAGCCTCTCTAGCGCGACAAGTCCCAACTTTCAGGTAGGTCGTTTCGTCGATTGGAGCCTGCTGCCAACGGAGGAACCGGAGAGTTACCATGGTGCATCAAAAGTGGAAGCACCTCGTCAGGAACGGACCATGACATACAAAATCCACCTTTTCGGTGCCTCCGGCTCTGGCACCACCACGCTGGGCCAGGCATTGGCCCAGCGATTGGGTATCGCCCATTTCGACTCGGACGCCTTCTACTGGCACAGTACTGAGAGCCCCTTCAGCAGCAAACGGACCCCCGACGAACGTATTCAATTGCTGCAAGAATGTGTCACGGGTCTGGAGAGCTGGGTGCTGTCCGGTTCCCTCTGTGGCTGGGGCGACCCGATAATCCCTGCGTTTACCCACGCCATTTTCGTTCGCCTCGATCCCGAGATTCGCATACACCGCCTGCGCGCTCGGGAATTTCAACGCTACGGTGAACAGGTCTTCAACGGCGGCGAACGCTACACCGCCACCCAAACCTTCCTCACCTGGGCCGCCGGCTATGATAAAGGCGACCACGGCACCCGCAGCCTGCGCCGACATGAAACCTGGATCGAAACGCTGAACTGCCCAGTGATACGGGTGGATTCAACGCAGTGTTCGGTTGAGGCATTGGTGGGGCAGGTGTTGGATACGCTGCATCACTCAATCATCGAATAATCAGCCCGCCCGACCGGATCAGGCGTGGAGCCTTTGACGTTCATGCCTCTACCCGGCGCAAAGCCTGGGAAAAACACCAATCCTTCTGCCTCCAGCCGAAACGCCAGGGCCAGACGCGTAACATCCAGCAAGTCGTCTCTGGCTTCAAAGCGCTGTATGGCGTCTACTGACACCCCGGATTCTTGAGAAAGCTGCTCTAGGCTCCAGCCCAATAGCTCGCGGGCCTGTGCGCAGTGTTCGGGGGTGAATTGATAAAGGGCGATACGTTCGAGGGTGATTTTCATCGCAAGAGAGGCCATGGTTTTCTCCGGGGCTCGAGAGTGGCGATTCAATAAAATACTGTGTTTTTGTACAGTTGTTTTATGCCCGGATCAAACTCATTTTTTTGATCGATTCTATTTTTTTCGCTCTGACAGGCCGTCGGCGCTTGCCCCAACACCGATATGTCCCAGGCCCCTCGATGACTATCATGATGAGTATGGGGTGCCAGTAGACATTGATTTCCATTGGCCGAGTCTATGGCTCAACAACCTTGTTGTTGGTCCGAGGACGGACAAAATGAAAATGACAACGTTGGTGGGCATGTTCATTCTGCTGCTTTGTCAGTCGGCGTGGGCTGAGGTGGGGCCCGTTCCCGGGGATGACAAAGCATTGTTCATCGCCAATCTCATGCAGCGCATGACTATCGAAGAAAAAATCGGCCAGCTCAGACTGAACTGTATCGGCCAGCAAATGCCTCAAGAGACATTTCTTGAAGAGGCTACCTCTGGGCAAGTAGGTGGCCTCTTTTATGTGGCTGGCCGTTCGGATCTCCGAGCGTTTCAGGACGCCGCCTTACGCAGTCGTTTGAAAATCCCTTTGTTCTTTGCCTACGACGTCATTCACGGTCATCGCACGTTGTTTCCGATTGGCCTTGGTCTGGCTTCCACCTGGGACATGGACGCCGTCGCTTTGAGCGCACGCATCGCGGCGCAGGAGGCGAGTTCCGATGGCCTGGACATGGTGTTCTCCCCCATGGTCGATATCACCCGAGACCCGCGCTGGGGACGGATGTCTGAAGGTCTGGGCGAAGACTCTTATATGGCCTCGCGGTATGCCCAAGTGATGGTCAACGCGCTGCAAGGGTCGACACTGGGTGCAGCGGACAGTGTCATGGCCAGCGCTAAGCATTTTGCGTTGTACGGTGCGACGGAGGGCGGCCGCGACTACAACTCGGTCGATATGAGCTTGCCCAGGATGTATCAAGACTATTTGCCCCCTTACCGTGCTGCGGTGAAGGCTGGCGTGGGGGCCATGATGCTGACCTACGTCGCAATCAATGGTACGCCCGCCACCTCCAATATCTGGTTGATCCATGATTTGTTGCGCAAGCAGTGGCACTTCAAAGGTCTGATCATCAGCGATTTCGATGCGGTCAACGAATTGGTTACCCATGGCGTGGCGCGCGATGGCCGTGAGGCCGCCATGCGGGCAATCAAGGCAGGGGTAAACATGAGCATGGACGACACGCTGTATCGCAATGAGCTGCCGGGACTGTTGAAATCAGGAGATGTCTCGCAAGAGGAAATCGACGAGGCGGTGCAAGCAGTGCTGGGTGCCAAATACGATCTGGGGCTTTTCTCAGATCCCTACTTGCGAATTGGTACCGCCAATGAAGATCCGCAAGATATCAATGCCGAGTACCGCCTACACCGGGCACAGGCCCGTGAAGTCGCGCGCAAGAGTCTGGTGTTGTTGAAAAACCAGGCCAATGTGCTGCCGCTCAAGAAGGACGCCGTGTTGGCCGTCGTCGGGCCCTTGGCGAAAAGCCGTCTCGATATCCTGGGGACCTGGAGCTCCATCGGCTCGCCGGTGCAGGCGGTATCGGTCTATGACGGTATCGCCAATGCGTTGGGTGACCCAGCCCGATTACTGTACGCCCGGGGCGCCGATATCACGGATGACCCATCGGTCCTCAACTATCTGAACCAGCCCGGCGCCAACCCGTCCGATGTCGAGGTCGATCCACGCCCTGCGCAACAAATGATCGAGGAGGCGGTCAAGGTCGCTGAGCAGGCCGACATCGTCGTCGCGGTGGTCGGAGAGTCCCGCGGCATGTCATATGAAGGCGCGAGCCGTGCGAGCCTGGGATTGCCAGGCTATCAGTCCGATCTGATAAAAGCGCTGAAGGCCACCGGTAAACCTCTGGTGCTGGTCCTGATGAACGGCCGTCCACTTTCCATCGGCAAGGAACAAGTCATCGCAGATGCTGTTCTGGAAACCTGGTACAGCGGCACCGAAGGCGGCAACGCGATCGCTGATGTGCTGTTTGGAGACTACAACCCTTCCGGAAAACTGCCGATTACATTCCCGCGCTCCGTGGGCCAGATTCCGACTTACTACAACCACTTGAACACCAGCCGGCCACCCTTGGCGGATAATCCTCGCGCAGCGACCTCTCGCTATTTCGACGAGGCGTTCGGCCCGCTTTACCCCTTTGGTTTCGGCCTGAGCTACACGCAATTCAGTGTGTCCGAGGTGACGTTGACCAGCAAACGCCTGGAGCGCGGCGATACGCTGGGTGCGAGCGTCGTCGTGAAAAATATCGGACAGCGGGAGGGCGAGACGGTTGTGCAGCTTTATATTCGGGACGTGATCGCCTCCATCAGTCGCCCCGTCATGGAGTTGAAGGGCTTTGAGAAGGTCATGCTTCAGGCTGGGGAAGAGAAAGTCATCCATTTCACCCTCAGCGAGAATGATCTGAAGTTTTACAACGCGCAGTTGAAGTACGCGGCGGAATCCGGTGAGTTCAGGGTGCTGATCGGGCTGGATTCTCAGAATGTGAAGGTGGGTAGTTTTGAGCTGCATTGAAAAATTGATAGTTCGCCACATGCCTCGGTATTGGTGGCAGCGCCACCTAGAAGCTCAACAGACTTATTAACAATAAATCAACAGCAGTGATTGAATGTCACCCCTCCTGATTTCAATACAAGGAAAGGCCTCGTTTTTAAGGCAAGTAGTGGGTGTGTGCCATAACAGTTTTTTCCCAGGAAGGGCATTATGAAAAGAGTACGTCTGCTGTGTATCTTGATCAGCTTTATAAGCCTGCCGGTCCTGGCCGATACGGCATCTTTAAACAAAGATGCCTTCGTTACCAACCTGATTAAACAGATGACCTTAGAAGAAAAAATCGGCCAACTGAGGCTGATAGCTATTGGTGACAACATGACTCCTGAAAGGATGTGCCAGGAGATCACTGCCGGGCGAATCGGTGGTACGTTCGGTTCTGTGACCCGTTACCAAAACCGGCCCATGCAGGACGCAGCTCAGCGTAGCCGCCTGAAAATACCGATGTTTTTCGGCTGGGACGTGATACACGGCCATCGAACCATTTTTCCCATTGGCCTGGCATTGGCCTCCAGCTGGGATATGGACGCTATTGAGTTGAGCGGTCGAACGGCGGCGAAAGAAGCCAGTGCGGACGGTATAGATTTGACCTTTGCACCAACGATAGATATCGCCCGTGATCCTCGTTGGGGGCGCACATCCGAAGGCTTCGGTGAAGACACCTATCTGGTATCCCGCATTGCCAAAGTGATGGTTCAGGCCTTCCAGGGTAAAAGCCCGAGTGCATCGGACAGCATCATGGCCAGTGCTAAACACTTTGCGTTGTATGGTGCTGTCGAAGGTGGACGCGACTACAACACCGTCGACATGAGTCTAGCCAAGATGTACCAGGAGTACCTGCCGCCCTATCGCTCGGCGATTGACGGTGGCGCGGGAGCGGTGATGGTGGCGCTTAACTCGATAAATGGCGTACCAGCAGCTTCCAATACGTGGTTGATGCAAGACCTGCTTCGCAAAGAGTGGGGCTTCAAGGGACTCACTATCAGTGACCATGGTGCGATAGCCGAGTTGGTTCAGCATGGTGTTGCGAAGAATGGCCGCGAAGCTGCCGAACTCGCAATCAGGGCTGGCATTGATATGAGCATGAGCGACACCTTCTATGGTCAGGAGCTAGCCGGACTGCTTGGGTCTGGCGCTATTTCTCAGAGCAATATTGATAACGCGGTGCGCGAAGTCCTGGGTGCCAAGTACGACATGGGGTTATTCGAAGACCCTTACCGACGCATCGGCGTTGCCAGTGAAGACCCTGCCGATATCAACGCCGAAAACCGTCTGCACAGGACGCAGGCCCGTGAAGTGGCACGCAAGACATTGGTGCTGCTGAAAAATGAAAATGGGCTCTTGCCTCTAAAGAAAGAGGGCGCGATTGCTCTCATAGGGCCGTTAGCAAAAAGTACAGTCGACATTATGGGCAGTTGGTCAGCAAGCGGCATGGCCTCACAATCGGTGACGATCTACGACGGCCTGAAAAGCGCTCTGAATAAGGGCTCGCTGATCTATGCCCGAGGAGCCAATCTCACGGAGGATAAGGCGGTTGTTAAGTACTTGGGAGCGTCCGGAATCGAGATCGACCCTCGTCCAGCAGCAGAAATGATTGACGAAGCGGTCAAGGCTGCACAGCGAGCCGATGTTGTGATTGCAGTGGTGGGTGAGCCCCGCAGCATGTCTCATGAAGCGGCAAGTCGAACCAGCCTTGATCTGCCTGGGCGCCAGAGTGAGTTGATCGCCGCCCTGAAGGCCACCGGCAAGCCGCTGGTACTGGTATTGATGAACGGCCGTCCACTGTCCATCGGCAAGGAGCAGGAGCAGGCCGATGCGGTTCTGGAAACCTGGTACAGCGGCTCTGAGGGGGGTAACGCCGTTGCCGATGTAGTGTTTGGTGACTACAACCCGTCCGGCAAGCTACCCATCACCTTTCCACGTTCCGTGGGGCAGATCCCGAATTACTACAGCCACTTGAACACCGGTCGCCCCTACATAGCGGGTGGGCCTCGCAACTACACGTCTCAATATTTCGATCAATCCTATGGTCCGCTTTATCCCTTTGGCTATGGACTGAGCTATACCCGTTTCAGCGTGTCTGAAGTCACCCTGTCGACCCAAACACTCAAGAGCAACGGCAATGGCAACGTCGATGCCAGCGTCACCGTGCGAAACATCGGCAAGCGCGACGGCGAAACGGTCGTTCAACTGTATATCCGAGACGTCGTTGCATCCGTCAGTCGCCCGGTCAAAGAATTGAAAAACTTTCAAAAAGTCATGCTTAAAGCTGGGGAGGAGAAAGCTGTCCACTTCAGCATTGATGAGAGCGACTTGAAGTTTTTCAATGCACAGTTGAAATACGCCGCCGAGCCGGGCGAGTTTCGGGTGCAAATCGGGCTGGATTCTCAGGATGTGAAAGAGCAGAGTTTTGAGCTGCTGTAGGGCCGAGGCAGTGGTCAGTTATGCACACACTCCTCGGCAGCTGCTACGGACCGTGTAGAAGCTTAACCCCCCACCCAGTGACGGGTGTGCCGCAGGACATTGCCCTACAACGTGATCAGAAAAAAATCGGGTGGAAGGACCCTGCAATTGCCGCAAGAATAAGCACATGCTCGTTTCCCTATTCATGGACTTCCGTAGGAGGACCTCATGGAAATATCTGAAAGCGATTGGAAAAAGTTCAAATCTCTGAGGCTATTGGCCCTGGACCGTTTCTGTCAGGGTGTCCTTGGCGACGCTGAAACCATCAGCCAACACAACGCACTCTCCGCACATGCCCGGTATGGAATGTTGTATGACCTGGTACACAACCGGAACAAGGACATGGTTCGAGCCTTCGACTACTTCAGTCGCTCATCCGCAGTCATGAGTTTGCGTTTTATGGTCATGTACAATTTGCTGACCGACGCCGAGTTGTCGGTGCTCAGTGAAGACACATTGCGCGACCTGAAGAGCGTCGTCAGACAGCCCTACGAGCTGAAGTGGGTTGAAGAAATCGTGCGCCAGGAGTGACGGACGGGAGTCGTTCTGAGTACGGACATTTATCAAAGAGGAAAGGGAATGTTGGTCTTCAACTGCACCGAGGCGGCCAGCGACTTTTTCAGTCGTGTTCACAAGGGCAAAAAAATTACGCCGGTCCAGAGTCCGCCTTCGGCCACTATTGCCGACGATCAGGCGGGTGACTCGAAGTTAGAGCTTTCGCAATGGCTGGTGCATGCCATTACCGTCCAGCGTAAGCACGTACTACTGGCGATTCACCTGCAAACACGTTATTGCATGATATTCGCCGAGATGAAAAAAGCCGATGTAGACGGCTTTGTTCAGGCCTTCACTCAGCGTTGGATGAACAACATGCTGGATCATGCGATGCAGAGTGGAGTGCTGGAGTGGGTCGAGTACCCATCCATGCATGAGCGTTTCACGGATTTCAATCGCGAGTTCAGCTTTTACCGGCGCAGCGACCGGAGTGCTCAGGGGCATCTCAACGAAATAGTATGGATATTCAAAGAGTACGCCGCCGACGCAGGGTGTCTGCTACCGGATGAAGTGGCCGCGTCAGGCTATGACATCTGGACCAACCGAACCCCTCGAGGCAGCAAGGGCCATCAAGACCTCTACTTTCCTGATGAGGAAATGCTGATCCACTGGTTACAGAAATTCTGTGGGGCCAGCGAGGCAAGTGCCCAAGAGGCTCGTGAGCTGCGCAGTCAGCTGAACAGAGAAAGTTATGCTCAAGAGTGGGCGCTTCGCAAAGCTGAATTGGGTATCTAAAACCCCCGCAGGGGATTGTCTGGCTTGCTACTTCCCCTCCAACCCCGGCGCCTCGCGAATGATGAAATGGTCCAGATTCTCGATATCGCCACTGAACACCCCGAACGTCTGCTCGGGGTTTTTCTTGCTCGGCACGTGTTTCAACTCCGGCGTCACGCCATAGAAGAAGCAATACAGCGCCCGCTCGCTGTCAATGGCGCTCTTGATCTCCTCCAGGAAGGCTTTGCGTTTGCGGTAGTTCTCGATCAGGTGTTTGCTCAGGTAAACGTTCACTGAGTAAGGTTTCTTGTCGACCCAGACCTTCTTCTCGAAATCGATCCGGAAGCTGGTTTTGTAGTCCTTGATCTCCTTGATCTTGCCCCAGTAAATCAGCCCCTTGTTGTCTTGCAGGTATTCGATCTTCTTGAAGAATGCCCCGTAAGACGCCGTGTGCTCGCCAATTTTCAGCGGCATGCGCTTGAGGGTGTCCTTGTCATCGAAATTCGACACAAAGCATTCCACCGGATGGGCAAACACGCTGGTCTTGTCCGGCGCTGTTTCACGGGGCGTGTGCTCCGTCGCGGTGTTCGCCAGCGGCGTCTTCAGCTCATCCTGTGGAGAGGCAATACCTGCCGCCGCGCCCGGTGGCTTACGCACGTACTGGCGACGAGTCAGCAGCAACTCCGACGGGAAATGCTCCTCCCGATCGTTATCGCCCTCGGCATCCAGCCCGGTCGCCAAGGCTTTGAGACTGACGTAAGGGCAACCTTCAACGTGCCGGGTGCTGGGCACATTCTTGAAATGCGGCGTCCTTATATAGTTGACGTTCTTCGCATTGAACGTACCCAACACATTCTGCGCATCGAACGCCGTGCGGCATTCATCGTTAGGGCACTGAAAGCTTTCCTTGGCCGAATCGAACGCCATCGTCTCGTCGAAATTCAAATCCCGCACGTCATAGATCGACAGCTTTTCGTCGAGGCTGAGGCAGTAGGCGTTGTCGAATTTCATGGGCTCGCTGATCCTGAGAGGGGATGGCCTATTAATAGCGGGTGAGGCTTTGGGCTGCACTCACTCTTTCACGCTTGCGGCCGGTATTGGGCGGAATGTGCTCACGAATGGACAAGACCCAATACCTTAACTAGCGTTGTGCAGTGGCAGCAGTGCTCCCGTCCTTGTCATAAGGTGCCATCCCGAGCTGATTGCCCATCCTGTCGTTAGCCGTGCCAACAAGGAGGTCGGGATGTTTGGATCGGTCGTTCTGGACGCCATCCTCGGGATCCTGGCGCTGTTCACACTGCTCGGAATCTGCATCACCACCCTTACTGAAATCATTCAATCCTTCTTCCAGAAAGTCAGGGCGGCGTACCTCTACGAAGCGCTGAAACTGCTGTTCACCGGCAAATTGAAAGCGCTGACCGATAAGGACCTGGACTTCTTCCAGCAGGTACTTGATCACCCGGTGATCAAGGCCATGGCGCCGCCCGGCAAACGTCCCAGCTACCTGGACCCGGGAATGTTGGCGCAGGTCGTCATCGATCTACTGTTGCGCAAAGACGACACCACGGTGCTGGATATCCCGCTTGAGCAACTCAACGAAGCGCTGGCCAAGGGCATCGCGCAAATTCCTTCGGACCATCTGCGTCGTGCACTCTCGACACTACTCGCAGCGGCCCAAGCCAAGGTCACGACTGCACAGGAACTCCTGTGCTCGTTCAAAACAAGGTTGGAGCACTGGATCAATGCGGTCATGGACCGCGCCGAAGGCTGGACGCGGCGCAATGCCAAAGTCGTGTCGCTGGCCTGTTCGCTGGTGATTTGCCTGGTGCTCAACGTCAACGCGTTCGACCTCATGCAAGGCCTGGTACGCAATGACACCTTGCGGGCGGCGGGCATGCAGATGGCCAGCAGTCTGGTGAAAGACAACTCGCCAGCTACGCTCGATCAAGTCTGCGCGAGCCGGGACGACAAAGCCCAGTGCCAGTTTGACTCGGCGTTGAGCAGTTTGCAGGCGTTGCCTCAGGGCGCTATCGGCTGGAATAACCGGCCAGCATTTTTACAGCACGATCAGAAAAACAAAACGGTTTGGTTCGGCTACTGGTTGCTTGGGGTCATGACGGCGGCGCTAGCGGTCTCGTTGGGTGGCGACTTCTGGTTCAAGGTGTTGAGCCAGATGATTCGCCTGACGGGTAGCAAAACCGTCCAGCCGCCCAAGCCTTGAGTGCTTTGAAACCAGAGACATCGAAATCAGGGAATTCACTTCAGGGAGCGCAACATGCCGAACAACTGGCCCGCCGAGATTGAGCACGTCGTCGTGCTGATGATGGAAAACCGTTCCTTCGATCATCTGCTGGGTGATTACAAAAGCATCAATACTGCGTGCGAGGGTATTGACCGCAACGCGCCCAGCACCAATCCGCTGACGCTGGCCAGTGGCGGTTCGATCGTGATCACCCAAGCGCCGGAGTCTGCGGACTACTTCGCCCTGTGGGCGCCGCCCGCACCCTCGCCACCGGCAACACCTGCGAAGGACAGCGAAGGTTTCGACCTTGGCCATGAGTTCGTCGATGTGGTGAAACAACTGGACGTGACACTCAAGACCAGCCTGACCGCACCCAAGCTCGATGGCTTTGCGCAGGACGCCTACGACAAGGCCCGCACGGACCTGAAGGTGTACAAAACCTGGTCGCAATCCATGGCCCAGCGGGCGATGAACTACATCCCGTTTGGCGCCACGCCGGCCACCGATCCGCTGCCGGCGATCCAGGGGTTGGCGCGCAACTTCACCGTGTGCGACCGCTGGTTTGCGTCGGTGCCGGGCCCGACCTGGCCGAACCGGTTTTTTGCCATGCTCGGCAGTTGCAATGGTCACGTGCTGATGCCGTCCACGGGTACCGTGCTGGCCGGTATCAAAAGCCTGATTGCGCAGTTTGGCGGCGACAGTATTTTTTCGCTGCTGCGGGACAAGGGCCACGATGTGCGCATTTATTCCGACGGTGCCATCCCGTTGGCGGCGCTGGTCAAGGGCGGTTTGCAGCATCTGAGCATCGACGACTTCAAGTCGGATGTCGCCGGTAACAAACTCCCCGAACTCTCCTGGATCGAGCCTAGCTATGGCCTGCTCAACGGCAAGCTCGGGCCCAACGTGTCGCATCATCCACCGGAAGACCTGCGCTTTGGCGATCAGTTTGTCGGCGAGGTGTTCAATGCCTTGTCGGCCAACACGGACCTGTGGAACAAGACGCTGTTTGTGCTGCTGTACGACGAGCACGGCGGCTTCCATGACCATGTGGTGCCACCGACCTGTGTTTCGCCTGATGCGAAGTCCGATGTCGATTGGCCAAAGCCCTTCACTCGACTCGGTATCCGTGTACCGGCGATCCTGGCCTCGCCATGGCTCAAGCCGGGTCTGATCCCGTGGAACGACGGCATCCAGGCGCAGCACTACGATCACACCAGTCTGCTGGCCTTTCTTTGCGATCATTTCAAATTGCCGCGCAGCGCCCTCGGCCCGAGGGTGGTGGCGGCCCAGCACTTCGGCAATGCGCCGATCTGGCGCGCTGCCGCCGGCGTAACCCCTGCGCTGCAATTGGCACCCACCGCAGTGCCAAGCCGCGCAGGGCTGCCATTGATCGAGTCTGAGCTTGCGACCCTCAGCCGGCAGGTGGTGGACAGCGCCACGGGTTACCTCGACGGTCTTGATCCGGAGCAGATCTGGAAGAACAGCGCTCAGGGCGTCAGCAGTTTCCTCGACAACCGCACCCGCGCACTGGTTGATCCCGGCCAGGCCGCCCTCACGTCCGCCGCGCCGAGTGCGGACAACCTGGAGGCGAAACTGCGGCGTCTGCAAGACCTGATGGTCACCGCGTACAGCCAACCCGCCCCCGCTCCAGCCGCTGCGCAGCCTGTCAGCAAAGCCTTGCAGGCCGGGCCAGGTCCGGGTGTTGCGCCCGCGCGACTGCGAGTCCTCTGCCTGCCCGGTGTGGGATTCACGCAGGCCGCCAGCGGGCAGGGCTGCACCGACGCGAACTGGCAGGAACAATGGCGCACGCTGATCCGCAGCCAACTGGCGCAAAACGGTCGCGTCATCGATGACCAAGACATTGATTTTCTACCCTTTGATGATCAGCTCAAGGAGGGGCCGGACTTCGCCCAGATCACCCGAGGCCTGGCGATGTTGCGGGCAGACGCCAGTGGCAAGGCCGACGAGACCTTCGGCAGTTGGGGCCTGCCGGTCAATCAGATGCTGCGCACCACCGTCGGCGCCATCGTGCAGTGGATCGAAGACGCCGACTTGCGCACCGCACTGACCCAGCACCTGTTGGCGAAGATCGAGGCGTTCGACCCGCAGATTATCTTCGCCCAAGGGCTGGGCAGCCTGATCGGTTACGACGCCTTGCGCCGCTCGGTGGCCAAGAAAGGCTCGGCGCTCAAGCGCATCGACGGCCGGGTGTTCGTCAGCTTCGGCTCGCCCATTGCGCTGCCGCTGGTGATGCGCGAAGTGTGGGGCGGGCGGGTCATGCGCTTGAGCGAAAACGGTCGAGGCATCCGCCGTTGGTTCCACCTCTATAACCCCAACGACGGCTTGCTGGCCCGGCCGATCACCTCACCGGACTCGGCGCGCATCGACCTGCAAACCGAGTTCAGCGTGCCGCTGCGTGATGACCTGCTCGACCTCAACCATGCAGCCCAGGCCTATTTGTCAGCCCCTACAAGCCAGACCAGCCTATGGCCACAACTGGCCCGCGACGTGGTAGCGGCTCGCATTCTGGAAGTGCCGGCGTTCCTGTCCCGCAGCGGCCAACGCAAACGTCGCGCCTTGGTGGTCGGCATCAACGACTACCCCGACCCGAGCGCACGCCTCGACGGCTGCATCAACGACACCTACCTGATCAGCCGCATGCTCCAGGAAAGCGGCTACGACGCCGGCGACATTCGTTTGCTGCACGACGCCCGAGCGACGCGGGCGAACTTCGTCGAGCGCCTCGAATGGCTGGTGGAAGGCGCCCACGCCGGAGACGAGCGAGTGCTGTTCTATTCCGGCCACGGCACCCAACTGCCGACCTACAGCAGCAGTGGCGAAGCCGACCGCATGGACGAAACCCTGGTGCTCTACGACTTCGACTGGGACGACGAAAACACCCACTTCACCGACAAACTGTTCCGTCAGTTCTACAGCCACCTGCCGTTCGACCCGGACGGCCACGGCGCCAAACTGACGGTCATGTTCGACTGCTGCTACGCCGGCGGCATGACCCGCGGCACCGGCCGCGTGCGCGGCATCACCCCGCCCAGCGACATTCGCCACCGCATGCTGCGCTGGGACCCCTACGCCGGCGACTGGGACCGCCGGGTGTATGCTGCCGACAGCGACGGCCGCGACTTCAGCGCACACGACAGCAAATCCCGCCTACTCACCCGCACCCGCAGCACCCAAGGCGCCGCCACCGCCCTGCGCCCCGACAAAAAAGCCCAATTCCTGCGCCAAGGCAAACTCTACGGCCACCACGGCCCCTACATGCCCCTGATGCTCTACGCCGCCAGAGAAAACGAAAAAGCCAGCGAATACCAAGTCGGCTCCAACAGCTACGGCGCCTTCACCTACGCCCTGGTGGAACAACTGCGCAAACTTCATCAGGACGATGCGAGCTTGGGCTTTGATCAGTTGATAGCGCGGGTGGGGAGTGTGCTGAGTGCGAGGTCACTGGGGCAGACGCCGGAGATTGTTGGGCCGAGTGGGGTGAGGGAGGCGGTGTGTCCGTGGCGGATTAGTGGGGTTGGGGGGTGACCTCGTAGCCCTTGTTACGGCCAAAGAAAAGGGCCGCAGGATGATCCTGCGGCCCCATTCAATGTGGGAGTGGCTGTCTTGCCTTCCTCAGAGACCGAGTCGCCGCCTTCGCGAGCAAGCCCGCTCCCACACTGGATCGCAGTCGTACACAAATAATATGTCCACTGAAAATTCTAATGTGGGAGCGGGCTTGCTCGCGAAGGCGATCTCCCTGTCAGCAGCAACCTCAACAGGTGAAATGAGGTCGAGCAACAAACGACTATCACTCGCGCTTCAATCGCTTCACCTTCGTATAAAGCGACAAGGTGAAATCATCTTTATCGCTTGAGTGGTGACAACGCCGATGACAGTTCGGGCAAAGCGCCACAGCATTGCTTGGACGATCCGAACCTTCCTGAGCCAAATGCTTAACGTGATGGACCTCAAGAAACGGTCTGCCATCCTTTTCAAACGGAGCCCGTTGGCCGCAGCCCTCGCAGATACCGTTAGCCTCTTTGCGTACCCAGGCTCTCACCTCAGGATCACGTACATAAGAGTTGCCGGTGGTGGGGGCTTGCAGTGGTTTCAATATTCCCTTCGGCTCACCCTTAAGTGGTTGCTTCTCAAGTTTGGCGGCGCGGCGCTCTAGGGTTGCCTCATCAGCCGTTGGGGCAAAGTCGTCAGGCGTCAAAGTGTTTTGAGCGTTAAGCGCTTCGCGAATACTGCGTCCAACATTCGCGCCGACATTTTTGGCTGGTTTGTATCCCTCAATGCGATCACGGTCCATTTGCACCAACACGGTGGAGATGTTCTGCATCCGAAACTCAACCGAACCTTTGGTGCGACCCGATAAGGCGCCCTCGCGTAGGACGCGATTCTCATGGGCCTTATTGACCTTCTGACCGTTCTGTTCGCGTGTCAGCATGCTCAGATAGGCGTCGACCGCAGCCTGTATCTCCGAGTCGCTCCAGTCGCTGTTGCTCTTTCCAGTATCCATACAATCGCCGAGGGTTGGGAACCCTCGGACGATACTGAGTGGCCATTACGGCGTCTACGAAATTTCCTACAGCTAAGACAGAATTTACTCTCAGCTGCTCCTAAGAAGGCATCGCTGCTCTAACCCACAGAATGCTTAGACGACTGAAACAACTCCGCTAATTTCCGCCACCAAGGCTTAACCACCGGCACCCGCCGCCGCGTCCGGTTGAGCAGCAAATAAGGCATGTCTCGCAACCGAATCCAGCCCTCATCCTGCCAATGCAACAGACTCAACGACATCTCCGGCCAATCCAACAAACTCAACATCGGCCGATCTGCTGTTCGCGATTGCCGCGCATCACGCAATGTCGGCACCACCTGATGGGTCAACCATTCCCGCAACAACCGATGCCCCGGCGCGTAGTGATACACCAGCAGCGCGTACACGCCGGACTCACTGAGCATCAGCATTCTTTCCGACTGACCGTGGAAACAAATCGTCAGCGTTTGCCGTTGATCCTCGTCGAGCTTGCTGACCATGCGTTCGTTTAGATACACACCCATCAGCCGACCTAGATCGCGGGCACAGAACCATGGCTGGTTTTCGAGGAGTAGGGCGTGAAGGTGGAGGTTGTGGCGGGTGAAGACAGTGGGGGTGAAGGGCTCAGACATGGCGGGCCTCCTGAGGCGGAAGCGCATGTGATTTGGTGCTGGTGCAGCGAATTACCTTCGCGGGGAAGGTGAGATTTTTAGGCATATCCTTTACCTCTGTGTGATTTCAGCTTTCTTAGGGCTGGGTGCCGGGAGTTAAGAAACCCCACACAGCAGGCCGGACATATTCCCCTTGCGGGTCTTGTATTCGTCCACTCCCGGCATAACAGAGATCTTTTGATGCGCACGGGGATACCGTAGGCACAAAAAAGCCGCTTCTGTCGGGTGCGGTCAGTCCGCTGTGTGAGGTGTTTCTTAGGCACCGGGTAGCGAGGTTAGGAGGAATGACTCTGATGGTCAAGCAGGAGGATTTGGCGTTCTACGTCAGACGGATAGCCCATACAGATGAAAAATACATTCTGTATGACGCCTTGGAACCTATGTGCTTGTGGTCGCTATACGGATTGCTGTAGTTTCATCGTTTTAGACCTTTAGCCGGGTTTCTCGCATGATAACTCCTTTATTTGATTTGAAAATTAGAACGCTCAAACGTTCAGAAGAGCAATAGTAGTAAAATGAAAAATTTCAGAGAACTAAGTAAGATTTTTTCGAGTAAATGTATCGAGAATCTTGCTAGTGGGGATATTTCTCAAATCGAGGGGGCTTCGTCGTTTTATTCGGAAGTTCTCCCTAGTGCTTTTACACCAGTCGATGTGTTCGAGGCCTGTTATAAAGATCTAAGTAAAAATTATAGGTCTGAGTATTTTTTTAAGAATGTAGTTGCTAATAAGATTGTGTTGGGTAAGCATAAGTTGTCTACGGCAACATTGCTCTCTGAGTTTAGAGTTGAAAATAGCAAGGCTGATTGTGTAATTTTGAACGGTAGCAGTACCTGTTATGAAATTAAATCAGAGTTAGATAATTTTTCTCGTCTGAATGATCAGCTAAAATCTTATAAGAAGATTTTTGATAAGATCTATGTGGTGGTCGCTGAAGGGCATAAGAAATTTGTTGTTGATAATGTTGATGAAAGTGTCGGGTTAATTGTTTTGACCGGTCGGAATACTTTGTCTGAGGTTAGAGTTGCTACACAAAATAAAAATAAAATCGACCCTGGGGTTTTGATTAGATCGCTTCGAAAAAATGAATATATTGAAATTGCATCAATGCTTTCAGGCGTCGCTCCGGATCTTGTAAATACCGAAATTTTTCATTGGTGTGAGTCGGTTTTCTTTCAAGCCGACAATGATTTATTAAGGTCCGCTTTTTGTAGTACTTTAAAAAAGACTCGGCGAGCTGATAAAGAGTTTTCGCTTGAGCTGCCAAGTCAGCTTTTAATGGCTGGATTGCGTCTCAAAATGTCTCACGCAAAAAGAAAGAACCTACTTCGTATATTAAACTCACCCATTTAAAAGGGATTTAAATGTATTATCCAATACTAAGAGGTAAGCAGAATGAACTCATTGCCCTTCGTGAATTGTCGGAACTTGTTGCGGCAAATGTTCTGAAGCCGGTCATAGAGCCTGTTAGGGCGAGCATTGCTCCGTTGGAAAGGACGATAAAACAGCTGGCTAGTAAAGGTATATTGCCTTTGGTTGTTGTGAATCCAAGTCTCGGAGATTTTTTAGGCGGCCATCATAACGTTAGTGGGAATCTTGAAAGTGTCGATGGTATGTACGTTCCTTGTGTGAAAATTAAGGGGCCAACGGATGCTAATGCTATTGAGCTATTTAAGACATTTAGCGGAACAGCAGCGGTCTATCTCGAGAATGGGGTTGATCAGCCATTAATTGATGTTGTAAATAGCTCAGTCTGCACGCTTGTCAATGAGCAAAAACTGAATAAGGTTGCATTTGAACGCCTTAGTAATAAAGTAGTTTATGGCGATTTTTTTGATAAACAGTCGAAGAACTCTGATTATGAGGAGTATTCCTATTTTCCCGGGCTTCACTCAGAATATAAAACACGGGAAAATGTTGTAGGGTTTGGTGATTTCACAATACTAAGTGAGGAGTATTCTGAGTCGGGCGGCCCGGCCTATGTCGTCACTATTCACTTGTCATATATAAATCGAGCAGAGTTCGATTCCATGCATGTGAGGCATTTTTCTTCCTATGATGATAGGTCTCCCGCCAACCCCGGTGGTAAATTCAAAGATGCATTAAATAAGCTTATCGCCTTTGTAAGAGATAATCCGGGAAAAATTACCGCAACTTCTGGTTTGGCTGAATTTATAGGCTTGTCCGCGTCAGGTCACTTTCCCGGACTTGGCTTTGTAAAAAAAGTATCAGTTAAACATCATATCGAAACCACATGCAGTTATGTTGGAGAGCTTTGATATGGCTAGGTGCTGCATCAATTGCTTTTCTGACTCGGCTCTGATAGTCGAGGTTCTTTCTGGTAGTGAACTAGGTAACTGTTCATTCTGTGGTTCGAATAGAGTTCCATGCGTAGTGCCTGAGGTTCTTTCCTCAAGGTTAGAAGTTGTTATGTACAGTCTGGAGTTGGCTGCGGATGGAAGAAGTCTTGACTCTATCCTTATTAAAGACTTTGGGTTATTGAGTGACTCGGTCGGGGATCGTGCGAGTGAGTTGGTTCTTGGTATTTTTGGTGATGAGATTGCAAGTGGGAAGTACAGATTTAAGTTCGATACGTCAAGGTACTCGATGCAGTGGGAAGAGTTCAAGGAAGAGTTGAAGCACGAAAATAGATTTTTTCCAAGAAATACGGTGATATCTAAGATACTTACCCCAGCAGGCGCAAGCCCGGAATTTGGTGTTTTTTCAGGCTTGCTAGCTCAGCTTTCCTATAGTTTAGAGGCTGGTGTACGCCTTTTTAGGGCGCGAGTCTCAGACCAGCCACTTAATAAAAGCCAAATGGGAATGCCGGGCAAGACCATAGCCTCAGGTGGAAGAGCAAATCCAGTAGGTATCCCTTACTTGTATCTTGCAGAAAATAGAGATACTTGTATTGCTGAAGTAAGACCGAGTAATGCCAGTACAGTTTATATTTCTGAGTTTGTTTTGGGGTGCGACTTGAAATTGTTGGATTTGACTAATCCGCGTTCAGAGTCCTCCTCTGTAGCGTTTGAAGAAAATCAGACAGAAGATGTACTTTGTTTTCTTGAGTTGTTAGAGCGGTTTTCATTTGAATTGTCGAAGCCTGTTTTGCCCGAAAAGTCGCATTTGGAATATATTCCGACCCAGTATATTTGTGAGTTTGTGAAATCTTTTTCTGGATACCAAGGGATTATTTTTAAAAGCTCATTTGGTTCGGGGAAAAATTTTGTGATTTTTAGTGATGAGTCATTTGAGGCGTGTGAGCCATTAACAGGAAGAGTGGTCCGAACTCAGCATGAATTTCATGTGGATGGTTGAAAGTTATAAGAGTGTTCTAGTCAAATATTGTTGCTTTGCATAAATAAAAAGGGAGCTGCCTTGCGGTAGCTCCCTTTTTGGTGCGAGCTCCAGGAATCAATCCCAGCTCAACGCCCCACCAGTCTGATACTCAATAACCCGAGTCTCGAAGAAGTTCTTCTCTTTCTTCAAGTCCATAATCTCGCTCATCCACGGGAACGGGTTAGTCGTCCCTGGGTACTCTTCTTTCAAACCAATCTGGCTCAGGCGACGGTTGGCGATGAATTTGAGGTAGTCCTCCATCATCGCGGCGTTCATGCCCAGTACGCCGCGCGGCATGGTGTCACGGGCGTATTCGATTTCCAGCTGAGTGCCCTGCAGGATCATCTGCGAAGCCTCTTCCTTCATTTCAGCATCCCACAAATGCGGGTTTTCGATTTTGATCTGGTTGATCACGTCGATGCCGAAGTTCAGGTGCATGGATTCGTCGCGCAGGATGTACTGGAACTGCTCGGCGACGCCGGTCATTTTGTTGCGGCGGCCCATGGAGAGGATTTGGGTGAAGCCGCAGTAGAAGAAGATGCCTTCCAGAACGCAGTAGTAGGCGATCAGGTTGCGCAGTAGTTCTTTGTCGGTGTCGACGGTGCCGGTTTCGAACTTCGGATCGGAGATCGAACGGGTGTATTTCAGGCCCCAGGTGGCTTTTTTCGCGACCGATGGGATCTCGTGGTACATGTTGAAGATCTCGCCTTCATCCATGGCCAACGATTCGATGCAGTACTGGTAGGCGTGGGTGTGGATCGCCTCTTCGAACGCCTGGCGCAGGATGTACTGGCGGCATTCCGGGTTGGTGATCAGGCGGTACACGGCCAGCACCAGGTTGTTGGCAACCAGGGAGTCGGCGGTGGAGAAGAAGCCGAGGTTGCGCATCACGATGCGGCGCTCGTCGTCGGTCAGGCCTTCCGGGTCTTTCCAGAGGGCGATGTCGGCGGTCATGTTGACTTCTTGCGGCATCCAGTGGTTTGCGCAGCCGTCCAGGTACTTCTGCCAGGCCCAGTCGTATTTGAACGGGACGAGTTGGTTCAGGTCGGCGCGGCAGTTGATCATGCGCTTTTCGTCGACGGCAACACGGGCGGAAGCGCCTTCGAGCTCGGCCAGGCCTTCGGCGATGTCGAGGTTATCGAGAGCGGCCTTGGCGCGGATGATCGCGGCGGAGTCGGTGGCGGTGACGGCGCGAGCTTCTTGAGCTGCGGCACCGCCAGCGGTGTCGAGGCGGTCCATGTTGGCTTCAGAAGCGTGGCCGGCGTTGGCGCCCTTGACCGCTACTTCGTCGTCTTCTTTGTCGAATTCGTCCCAGCTCAGCATGACGTGTCGTCTCCTGCGTGAGGGCCAGATTGCCCGTGTGAAAAACACTATGGTTGGCGTTTCACACGGCCTGCTGGCCGCGTTGGATCTAAAGGAATCGTTAGTTGCAGCAGTACGCAGGCAAAAAACAGAAATGTGTACGGGTGTCCTGAAGTCGCTGAGGGGCGGAGATGATGTTGTCTGCTCCTGCGGTGGCCTCAGCGTTGCTTTCCCCTGCTGTAAGGGGATGTTGCAGGCCCGATTTACCGCGGCATTATAGGTGTTTTTTTGCGTCTGTGGTGCGACGAAGTGGCATAGGGATCGGCCGTCGAGGGGCTTTTTAAGGCGGAGCAAGGGTTTATAGGGCTTTGACCGCAGAAGATTTTTTTTTGCTTGGGGTTATGAGTTTTTTGGGTATTGGGGGAGGGGAGGTCATTGGGTTGTGCCGGCAACGCGGTGGAGTGGCGTTGCGGCGGTAGCGGTAGGGATTCTGGCGGGACTGGGTGAGGGAATTGTGTTCAGTTCGGGTGGTGGATTGTTTTTGAGATTTGACCGCTGCGCGGTCTTCGCGGGCAAGCCCGCTCCCACAAGTTGTATGTGAGTTGCAGGGATTTTTGTTCCTCCAGAAACAACTAAGCCCGGCCGAGGCCGGGCTGTGACGTCGCGGTCAGCTATTAGCTGAGGTGGCTGGCGCCAGTGTGATCGGAACCATCAGCAGCGACAGCGGCAGAACCGGTGTGGTCGAAGCCATCAGCAGCAACAGCGGCAGAACCGGTGTGATCGAAGCCATCAGCAGCAACAGCGGCAGAACCAGTGTGGTCGAAGCCATCAGCGGCAACAGCAGCAGAGCCGGTGTGGTCGAAGCCATCAGCGGCAACAGCGGCAGAACCAGTGTGGTCGAAGCCATCAGCAGCGACAGCGGCAGAACCAGTGTGGTCGAAGCCATCAGCAGCAACAGCGGCGGAGCCGGTGTGATCGAAGCCGTCAGCGGCGACAGCGGCAGAACCGGTGTGGTCGAAGCCATCTGCAGCAAAGGCAGCAGAGCCGGTGTGATCGTAGCCATCGGAGGCGAGGGTGTGGTCGCTGCCATCAGCCGCGAAGGTGTTGGCGGCCAGGATGGAGAGGGTCAGGGCGATGATCAGTTTGGTTTTCATGAGGGTGGCTCCGGTGTTGTTCGTTTTGTTCAGTGGGTGTGAAGGTCATACTACTCGGACCATTTCGATTAAAAAGCGCAAAAATATGCTAAAAATAATCGAATAAATCGATGTTATGTGCTCGACGTTCCTTGCTTCTGCAGCCAACAGGCTGCGCAGTGCGGTAGATCGAACGGTGATGAATCAGCTGAGTGCGAGTGCCGTGGTCGCACTTCATTAGGCGATGCTGTGCAACAGTCCCGTGGTCGGGTGTGCATCCGGGCATCTTTGCCGCAAGAGTGATTTCTTGCGGCCGGCAGTGGTAAAGAGCGTCTGGGTCTAACGAGGGTGTTTAACCGTTAGAGCAACCATTGCCCATTACGCTGTATTGCAGAATATGCCGTTGACCTTTGGAGTCTTCATATTCCATGCGGGCCGGTACAACTTCGCAGACATTCGGAACTTCGCTCATCGATACAACTTTGGCGATGTCCAGATGGGTGGAGTAAGTGTATTCCTCGACCGGTGTTTGCTGGCCGGCAACGTCTGTCGCACTCTCGGCAGCCATGGCGGTGGCGCAAACGCTGCTGAGGGCTAGAACGAGTAAAGCTTTCATTTCAATTTTACCTTTCTCGGGTCGTGAGGGATCACGCAACCCTTTTAAGGTTGCGTGTGGAACTTTAAAAAGAAGATCTGGATTAACGTGCCTTCGTGGGGGCTGCAACTGGGTTAATCACATTGCCGTTGTTGGCGAGGCTGATTTTAGGCGTCGGAATGTCATTCATATAGCCGTGCTTTTGATAAAGACTATTGGCAAATCTTGTAACAATCCCCTGAAAAACGACCTCGCAGACGTCGAAACGCCCCTTTTTTCACGGGGTGGAAACCGCTGCATGCACCGGGATTGAGCGGCTTGAGGGGTAAGCGCGGCATTTTGTAGGGGCTTGTTACTACCATCGTCGAATGGTTCTATAGGCCCGCCCCGGCTACAACTGGGGCATACAACAACAACTATGTCACCGAGGTAAGAAAGATGAGTGCGGCTTCTCTGTATCCCGTTCGTCCCGAGGTTGCGGCCACTACGCTGACTGATGAGGCGACCTACAAGGCCATGTACCAGCAGTCGGTGGTCAACCCGGACGGCTTCTGGCGCGAGCAAGCCAAGCGCCTCGACTGGATCAAACCTTTCACCACGGTGAAGCAGACCTCTTTCGACGATCACCATGTCGATATCAAATGGTTTGCCGACGGCACCCTGAACGTCTCCTATAACTGCCTGGACCGCCACCTCGCCGAGCGCGGCGATCAGGTGGCGATCATCTGGGAGGGCGATGACCCGGCCGAAAGCCGCCACATCACCTACCGCGAGCTGCACGAACAAGTCTGCAAGTTCGCCAACGCCCTGCGCGGCCAGGATGTGCACCGCGGCGACGTGGTGACTATCTATATGCCGATGATTCCGGAAGCTGTGGTCGCCATGCTGGCGTGCACCCGGATTGGCGCGATTCACTCGGTGGTGTTCGGTGGTTTCTCGCCGGAAGCCCTGGCCGGTCGGATCATCGACTGCAAATCCAAAGTGGTGATCACCGCTGACGAAGGTCTGCGTGCCGGGAAGAAAATCCCGCTCAAGTCCAACGTCGATGATGCGCTGACCAACCCGGAAACCAGCAGCATTCAGAAGGTCATCGTGTGCAAGCGCACCGGTGGCGACATCAAGTGGAACCAGCATCGCGACATCTGGTACGAAGACTTGATGAAAGTGGCGGGCACCGTGTGTGCGCCGAAAGAAATGGGCGCTGAAGAAGCGCTGTTCATCCTTTATACCTCCGGTTCCACCGGCAAGCCGAAGGGCGTGCAGCACACCACCGCAGGTTATCTGCTGTACGCCGCGATGACCCATGAGCGGGTGTTTGACTACCGTCCGGGCGAAATCTACTGGTGCACCGCCGACGTCGGCTGGGTCACCGGCCACACCTATATTGTCTATGGCCCGCTGGCCAATGGTGCGACCACTTTGCTGTTCGAGGGCGTGCCGAACTATCCGGATATCACCCGGGTGGCGAAGATCGTCGACAAGCACAAGGTCAATATCCTTTACACCGCGCCGACCGCGATCCGCGCGATGATGGCCTCGGGCAAAGCCGCTGTTGAGGGCGCCGATGGCAGCAGCCTGCGTCTGCTGGGTTCGGTCGGTGAGCCGATCAACCCGGAAGCCTGGGACTGGTACTACAAAAACGTCGGTCAGTCGCGCTGCCCGATCGTCGATACCTGGTGGCAGACCGAGACTGGCGCCACGCTGATGAGTCCGCTGCCGGGTGCTCACGCGCTCAAGCCGGGTTCTGCCGCGCGGCCATTCTTTGGTGTGGTGCCTGCGTTGGTGGATAACCTGGGCAACATCATTGAAGGCGTCGCTGAGGGCAATCTGGTGATCCTTGATTCGTGGCCAGGCCAGGCGCGCACGCTGTATGGCGATCATGACCGCTTCGTCGACACCTACTTCAAGACCTTCCGTGGCATGTACTTCACCGGCGACGGCGCTCGTCGCGATGAAGACGGTTACTACTGGATCACCGGGCGTGTGGATGACGTGCTGAATGTCTCCGGTCACCGTATGGGGACCGCCGAGATCGAAAGCGCGATGGTCGCTCACCCGAAAGTCGCCGAAGCGGCGGTGGTCGGTGTGCCGCACGACATCAAAGGGCAGGGCATCTATGTCTACGTCACCCTCAACGGTGGCGAAGAGCCAAGCGAAGCGCTGCGTCTGGAGTTGAAGAACTGGGTGCGTAAAGAGATCGGTCCGATTGCCTCGCCGGATGTCATCCAGTGGGCGCCGGGCCTGCCGAAAACCCGTTCGGGGAAAATCATGCGCCGTATCCTGCGCAAGATTGCCACGGCGGAATATGACGGTCTGGGGGATATCTCCACCCTGGCGGATCCAGGTGTGGTGCAGCATTTGATCGACACCCACAAGACCATGAACGCCGCGTAAGGCGAGTTCAGCGTCATCGAGCCCCATCCGGTGTTGAGCCGGGTGGGGCTTTTTTGCGGGTCGGGGTTTTTGAACGATTTGAAGTTTGGGTTGGCTGGTCTATTGCTATCGCGAGCAAGCCCGCTCCCACATTGGATCATCGTAGTGCTCAAGATCTGAGCTCGACGCAGATCCAATGTGGGAGCGGGCTTGCTCGCGATATAGGTTTGTCAGGCGCCGGTGGAGTAGGGCTCGACCCAATATTTATCGGTTTGCTGTAGGAACCCTTCTACTGTTACCTGCTGCCTTTCAAGTAACCAAATGTGTAACCGCACAATTTATTTCGGGGCAAAGCGAAACGTAAAGCCCCGTTTTGAGGCCGCTTCAACCCGCGTGAAAAATAAGATAGAACGCTGCGCTTGCCGGAATAGAAGGGTTTGCGAATAATAGGCCCGCTATTTGCAGCATAGATTGGTTTTACGTCTTTTGCTCTCGCATAAACTTGCAGGGCTGTCAATGTGCTCGATCGGCTTTCTCAGTGCTTCTGTAAATTGTTGTCGCATTGAAGAAATATCGGCTTCGGGCCTGTCGTTAGAATGCCAATCACTCGCTCGTCGTTGCTAACGTTGAATTCAGTGTTGAATTCAGCATGAAGACGCAGCACCGCTTCCCCGTTCTATTCATCCGCATATTGGGCTGTCGCTCACTCTGCCGTTTTCGCCCTTTACCGATGGAGTCCTACGATGAAGAAACTCGTGCTTCTTGGCGCCCTAGCACTGTCCGTGCTGTCCTTGCCGACATTCGCCGATGAAAAGCCTCTGAAAATTGGTATCGAGGCGGCTTACCCTCCATTCGCATCGAAAGCGCCAGACGGTAGCATCGTGGGTTTCGACTACGACATCGGCAACGCCCTGTGCGAAGAGATGAAGGTCAAGTGCGTATGGGTCGAGCAAGAGTTCGACGGTCTGATCCCGGCACTCAAAGTGCGCAAAATCGACGCGATCCTGTCGTCCATGTCGATCACTGAAGATCGCAAGAAGTCCGTGGACTTCACCAACAAGTACTACAACACCCCGGCTCGCCTGGTGATGAAGGCCGGCACTCAGGTCAGCGATAACTTGACCGAGCTCAAAGGCAAGAACATCGGCGTGCAGCGCGGTTCGATCCACGAGCGTTTCGCTCGCGAAGTCCTGGCTCCGCTGGGTGCTGAAATCAAGCCTTACGGTTCGCAGAACGAAATCTACCTGGACGTGGCGGCCGGTCGCCTCGACGGCACTGTGGCAGACGCTACCCTGTTGAATGACGGCTTCCTGAAAACCGACTCTGGCAAAGGTTATGCCTTTGTTGGCCCGGCATTCACCGACGAGAAGTACTTCGGTGACGGCATCGGCATCGCAGTACGCAAAGGCGACAAGGCTGAACTGGACAAGATCAACGCTGCCATCGCTGCCATCCGTGCGAACGGCAAGTACAAGCAAGTCCAGGACAAGTACTTCGACTTCGACATTTACGGCAAGTAATACGTCGCAGCGGTAAGTCCGAAATGGTGCAAGCAACAGGATCTCTGAGGTTTGCACCATTTTTTCATCCCAACTTTCGAGGACCTGAATCATGTTGAAAGGCTACGGGGCTGTCATCCTCGATGGCGCAGGGCTGACGCTTCAGCTCGCCTTGTCGTCCATGGCCTTGGCTATCGTTCTGGGTCTGATCGGGGTCGCATTGCGCCTGTCGCCGGTACGTTGGCTGGCCTGGCTGGGCGATCTGTATTCCACGGTGATCCGCGGGATTCCCGATCTGGTGCTGATCCTGCTGATTTTCTACGGCGGTCAGGATTTGCTCAACCGCGTTGCGCCGCTGCTCGGCTTCAACGATTACATTGACTTGAACCCGCTGGCCGCCGGTATCGGCACCCTGGGCTTCATCTTCGGTGCGTACCTGTCGGAAACCTTCCGTGGGGCCTTCATGGCGATTCCGAAGGGCCAGGCAGAAGCCGGCATGGCGTACGGCATGAACAGTTTTCAGGTGTTTTTCCGGGTGTTGGTGCCGCAGATGATTCGTCTGGCGATTCCGGGCTTCACCAATAACTGGCTGGTGTTGACCAAGGCTACCGCGCTGATTTCGGTGGTGGGTCTGCAAGACATGATGTTCAAGGCCAAGCAGGCGGCAGATGCCACCCGTGAGCCTTTCACCTTCTTCCTCGCAGTGGCGGCGATGTACCTGGTTATCACCAGTGTCTCGTTGCTGGCATTGCGTCACCTTGAGAAGCGCTACTCAGTAGGCGTAAGGGCGGCTGATCTATGATCTTCGACTACAACGTCATTTGGGAGGCTCTGCCGCTGTACTTCGGCGGCTTGCTGACCACCCTGAAATTGCTCGCGCTGTCGCTGCTGTTCGGTCTGCTGTGTGCCTTGCCGTTGGGCTTGATGCGCGTCTCCAAGCAGCCGGCCGTGAACATGGCTGCCTGGCTCTACACCTATGTGATCCGCGGCACGCCGATGCTGGTGCAGCTGTTTTTGATCTACTACGGTCTGGCGCAATTCGAAGCGGTGCGTGAGAGCTTCCTTTGGCCGTGGCTGTCGAGCGCGACGTTCTGCGCTTGCCTGGCGTTTGCCATCAACACCAGCGCTTACACCGCCGAAATCATCGCCGGTAGCCTGCGCGCTACACCTAACGGCGAGATCGAAGCGGCCAAGGCCATGGGCATGTCGCGCTACAAGTTGTATCGCCGCATCCTGCTGCCGTCGGCCCTGCGCCGGGCGCTGCCGCAGTACAGCAACGAAGTGATCATGATGCTGCAGACCACCAGCCTGGCGTCCATCGTGACCCTGATCGACATCACCGGTGCCGCGCGCACAGTGAACGCTCAGTACTACTTGCCGTTCGAAGCCTATATCACCGCAGGCGTGTTCTACCTGTGCATGACGTTTATTCTGGTGCGCCTGTTCAAAATGGCTGAGCACCGCTGGTTGGGCTACATGGCCCCGCGCAAGGCCTGATCATGGAACGTATCGATCATCCATTGCCGTGGAGCCCCTTGGGCTGCGAACGCCATGTATCGGTGTTCCGCTTCGGCAGCGGCGAGCGCAAAGCCTATATCCAGGCCAGCCTGCACGCTGATGAACTGCCGGGGATGCGCACTGCCTGGGAGCTGAAAAAGCGCCTGACTGAGCTGGAAGCGCAGGGCGCCTTGAACGGTGTGATCGAACTGGTGCCGGTGGCGAACCCGCTGGGCCTCGGTCAACTGCTGCAAGGCAGTCATCAAGGGCGTTTCGAGTTTGGCAGTGGCAAGAATTTCAACCGGGACTTTTTCGAGCTGAGCGAGCCGGTGGCCGCGCAACTGGAAGGGTGCCTGGGGGATGATCCTCACGCCAATATCAAGCTGATCCGTCTGGCCATGACTGATGCGCTGGCGGCACTGCCGCCAGCGGCCAGCCCGTTGCAAGGCATGCAGCGAGTGCTGCTGAGCCATGCTTGCACGGCGGATGTGGTGCTCGATCTGCATTGCGATGCCGAGGCCGCGCTGCACATGTACGCCTTGCCGCAACACTGGCCGCAATGGCGTTCGTTGGCTGCGCATTTGAATGTGCGCGTCGGGCTGTTGGCGGAAGAGTCCGGCGGCAACTCCTTTGACGAAGCCTGTTCGCTGCCGTGGCTGCGCTTGTCGCGGATGTTCCCGCAGGCACAGATTCCTCTGGCCTGCCTGGCGACCACCCTTGAATTGGGTGGTCAGGCCGATACCGGTCGCCCGCAAGCCGAGGCTCACGCCGAAGGCATTCTGGCATTCCTCGCCGAGCAAGGTTTGATTGCTGGTGAGTGGCCGGCCCCGCAGCAGGAAGCGTGCGAGGCGATGCCGTTCGAAGGCACTGAGTTGTTGCTCGCGCCGCATCCTGGCGTGGTGAGCTTTCTGCGCCCGGCCGGTAGCTGGGTCGAAGCGGGCGAGCCGATTTTTGAAGTGATTGATCCATTATCCGACCGGGTCAGCATCGTGTGTGCTGGCACGTCCGGCGTGTTGTTTGCCGTAGAACGGCTACGTTATGCCCAACCTGGTTTCTGGCTGGCCAAGGTGGCGGGGCGCGAAGCGCTGCGTCACGGGCGCTTGCTCAACGACTGACTGACTGTTTTTGTGAGAACCGACCGCATGTACAAACTTGAAGTCCAAGACCTGCATAAACGCTATGGCAGTCACGAAGTGCTCAAGGGTGTGTCCCTGGCAGCTCAAGCTGGCGATGTGATCAGCATCATCGGCTCCAGTGGCTCCGGCAAAAGTACTTTCCTGCGCTGCATCAACCTGCTCGAGCAGCCCCACGCGGGCAAGATTCTGCTCAACAACGAAGAGTTGAAGCTGGTACCGAACAAGGACGGCGCGCTGAAGGCTGCCGACCCGAAACAGCTGCAGCGCATGCGCTCGCGGCTGTCGATGGTATTCCAGCATTTCAATCTGTGGTCGCACATGACCGCGATGGAAAACATCATGGAAGCGCCGGTGCACGTACTCGGTATGTCCAAGGTAGAAGCCCGGGAAAAGGCTGAGCATTACCTGGCCAAGGTCGGCGTCTCCCATCGTAAGGATGCGTACCCGGGTCACATGTCCGGCGGCGAGCAGCAGCGCGTAGCGATTGCCCGTGCGCTGGCGATGGAGCCGGAAGTGATGTTGTTCGACGAACCGACGTCGGCACTCGACCCGGAACTGGTCGGCGACGTGCTCAAGGTGATGCAAGCCTTGGCTCAGGAAGGCCGGACCATGGTCGTGGTGACTCACGAAATGGGCTTCGCTCGCGAAGTGTCGAACCAGTTGGTGTTCCTGCACAAAGGTATCGTGGAAGAGTGCGGCAACCCGCGTGAAGTGCTGGTCAACCCGCAATCTGAACGTCTGCAGCAGTTTCTATCGGGCAGCTTGAAGTAATACCGTTTAACGCTCCCGTTACGCACCCAATTAGGTCATGCTGCGCACCGCGCGCCAGATGGTCTAATTTGGTTGCTGCCGCCTTCGGCTTTTAACACTGTTTTCGCTTCGGATTGCACGCCATGACTGCCCATCGAATTGGTTTCCTGATTTGGCCCAGCACTAAAGCCTTGACGCTGGCGCTGGCTGAGGAGGCCTTGCGTGTTGCTCAGCGCGTGCATCCGGATGTTGTTTACGAACTCTCGTTTCTGCAGGCCGAACTGCCGGCCGTTGGGGCCTGGCAATTGCCAGGCGAACCTTGGGCCGGCAAGCTCGAAGGCATTCAGAAACTGTTTTTGCTGGCGGATGAACCGCCGACAGCCATCGCGCCGGCGCTCAGCAGTGCGCTCAAGCAGCTGGTACGTGCAGGGTGTGTGATCGGCGGTTTGTCCGCAGGTGTTTACCCACTGGCGCAACTGGGCTTGCTCGATGGTTACCGCGCTGCGGTGCACTGGCGCTGGCAGGATGATTTCACCGAGCGCTACCCGAAAGTCATTGCCACCAGCCATCTGTTCGACTGGGATCGTGATCGCCTGACCGCGTGTGGCGGGATGTCGGTGCTTGATCTGTTACTGGCGGTGTTGGCCCGTGACCACGGCGCGGAACTGGCTGGCGCGGTCTCCGAAGAGTTAGTGGTTGAGCGCATTCGTGAAGGCGGCGAGCGTCAGCGCATTCCGTTGCAGAATCGTTTAGGCTCCAGCCATCCGAAGCTCACGCAAGCCGTGTTGCTGATGGAAGCGAACATCGAAGAGCCGCTGACCACCGACGAAATCGCCCAGCACGTGTGCGTATCCCGTCGGCAGCTTGAGCGGATCTTCAAGCAGTACCTCAACCGTGTGCCGAGCCAGTACTACCTGGAGCTGCGCCTGAACAAGGCCCGGCAAATGTTGATGCAGACCAGCAAGTCGATCATTCAGATCGGTTTGTCCTGCGGCTTCTCCTCGGGGCCGCACTTCTCCAGCGCCTACCGCAACTTCTTCGGCGCCACGCCACGGGAAGACCGCAACCAACGGCGTAGTAGTAGCCCGTTTGAATTGTCGTCGGTGCCTTCAGAGCGCGGCTGAGTCTCAAGATATATTGTGTCTTTGCTATCGCCATCGCGAGCAAGCCCGCTCCCACATTAGATCTGCCGTGGGCATCAGATTGATGCCTGAACGCGATTCAGTGTGGGAGCGGGCTTGCTCGCGATGAGGCCATCACTTGCGCCGCACCTCTCAACCGCTATGTAAATCAAATTCTTCAACCCTGCCGCTATCCCCCGCCAGCAGTTTAAACTGCGCCTTTGCGACGCTATTTGTCGCATTGCCATAAACCCGGGCAAAACCGGGTTTGGCGCTATAAGAAGTTGTCGCTTGGCGGCAAGGCCAAGCTGAAAACTGTCCTTACAATCCCCCCATCGCTTGCCAGTTTCAGGCAGGCGTTCCTCTTCAGGAGACTCCGATGTCCGTTGAGCATGCTCCGGTGCAACGCGCCGATTTCGACCAGGTAATGGTTCCCAACTACGCGCCTGCTGCTTTCATTCCTGTGCGCGGTGCCGGCTCCCGAGTCTGGGATCAGTCGGGTCGTGAGCTGATCGATTTCGGCGGCGGGATCGCGGTTAACGTATTGGGCCACGCACACCCTGCGCTGGTGGGTGCTTTGACCGAACAAGCGAACAAGCTGTGGCACGTGTCCAACGTGTTCACCAATGAGCCGGCCCTGCGCCTGGCCCATAAGCTGATCGACGCTACCTTTGCCGAGCGCGTGTTCCTCTGCAACTCCGGCGCCGAAGCCAACGAGGCCGCTTTCAAGCTGGCTCGTCGTGTTGCTCATGACCGTTTCGGTTCTGAAAAATACGAAATCATCGCCGCGCTGAACAGCTTCCACGGTCGCACGCTGTTCACTGTGAACGTGGGCGGTCAGTCCAAGTACTCCGACGGCTTCGGCCCGAAAATCGTTGGCATCACTCATGTGCCGTTCAACGATCTGGCAGCGCTGAAGGCCGCCATCTCCGACAAGACCTGCGCTGTGGTGCTGGAACCGGTTCAGGGCGAGGGCGGTGTATTGCCGGCCGAGTTGGCTTATCTGCAAGGCGCTCGCGAGCTGTGCAATGAGCACAACGCGCTGCTGGTGTTCGACGAAGTGCAAACCGGCATGGGCCGCAGCGGCGAGCTGTTTGCCTATATGCACTACGGCGTGACCCCGGACATCCTGACCAGCGCCAAGAGCCTGGGCGGCGGTTTCCCGATCGCGGCAATGCTGACCACCGAAGCGCTGGCCAAACACCTGGTGGTCGGTACTCACGGCACCACTTACGGCGGCAACCCATTGGCTTGCGCTGTGGCGGAAGCGGTGATTGACGTGATCAACACGCCAGAAGTGCTGAGCGGCGTCAAAGCCAAGCACGACAAATTCAAGACTCGTCTGGAGCAGATCGGCAAGCAATATGGCCTGTTCACTGAAGTTCGCGGTTTGGGTCTGTTGATCGGCTGCGTCCTGAGCGATGCCTGGAAAGGCAAGGCTAAAGACGTGTTCAACGCAGCTGAACGCGAAGGCTTGATGATCCTGCAGGCCGGCCCGGACGTGATTCGTTTCGCGCCAAGCCTGGTGGTTGAAGACGCTGAAATCGAGCAGGGCCTGGAGCGTTTCGAACGCGCCGTGGCGAAACTGACTCAAGCCTGATAGTTATTTCGACGCCTGACTTTCAGGCGTCGAACCCAATTTTTGTTTCGGGCCGGATCAATGTGGGAGCGAGCTTGCTCGCGATGAGGGCCTGACAGCCAACATCTTTGTTGTCTGACAGGACGCAATCGCGAGCAAGCTCGCTCCCACAGTCTCCTCAAGGTGCGGCTCGGGATATTTTCTTCTGTGAGTTTTTTCGAGAGTAAGGAGTGACACCATGCTGGTGATGCGCCCCGCGCAAATGGCTGATCTGGGCGAGGTACAGCGTCTGGCTGCGGACAGCCCGATTGGTGTCACCTCCTTGCCGGATGATGTCGAACGCCTGAGCGACAAGATCGCCGCGTCCGAAGCCTCGTTCGCTGCCGAAGTCAGCTTCAACGGTGAAGAGAGCTACTTCTTCGTTCTCGAAGACACGGCCACCGGCAAACTGGTCGGTTGCTCAGCGATCGTGGCTTCGGCCGGTTACTCCGAGCCGTTCTACAGCTTCCGTAATGAAACCTTCGTTCACGCCTCCCGTGAGCTGAAGATTCATAACAAGATCCACGTGCTTTCCCAGTGCCATGATTTGACTGGCAACAGCCTGCTGACCAGCTTCTATGTGGTCCCGGAGCTGGTGGGTTCGGCGTGGTCGGAACTCAATTCCCGTGGTCGTCTACTGTTCGTCGCCAGCCACCCGGAGCGTTTCGCTGATTCGGTAGTGACCGAGATCGTCGGTTACAGCGACGAGAATGGCGATTCGCCGTTCTGGGACGCCATCGGCCGTAACTTCTTCGACCTTAACTATGCTGCCGCCGAGCGTCTGTGCGGGCTGAAAAGCCGGACGTTCCTCGCAGAACTGATGCCGCATTACCCGATCTATGTGCCGCTGCTGCCGGACTCCGCCCAAGAGGCGATGGGTCAGGTGCATCCGCGGGCGCAGATCACTTTCGACATTCTGATGCGCGAAGGCTTCGAAACGGATCACTACATCGACATCTTCGACGGTGGCCCGACCTTGCACGCCCGTGTTTCGGGGATCCGTTCGATCGCTCAGAGCCGTGTGGTCCCGGTGAAAATCGGCGAACCGGTCAAAGGCGCCGGTCGTCAATACCTGGTGGCCAACGCCCAGTTGCAGGATTACCGCGCGGTATTGCTCGAGCTTGACTACGCGCCGGGCAAGCCCGTGACCCTGGATCTTGACGCGGCCGAAGCCCTGGGCGTCGGCGAAGGTGCCAGCGTGCGCCTGGTGGCGGTTTAAAGCCTGCTGCCATGTCTATAAAGAGTGCCTAGAAAGCAGTGAGTTTCACGGGTGGCGCAAGCGGCCCGTTTGAGGAGATAGCATGATCGTTCGTCCCGTACGCAGCAGCGATTTACCCGCTCTGATTGAACTTGCCCGCAGCACTGGCACCGGCCTGACCACCTTGCCGGCCAACGAAGAGCGCCTGGCGCATCGGGTCGGTTGGGCGGAAAAGACTTTTCGCGGTGAAGCCGAGCGCGGTGATGCGGACTATTTGTTCGTGCTTGAAGACGACAACGGTCGCGTCGTGGGCATTTCCGCGATTGCCGGCGCAGTTGGCCTGCGTGAGCCCTGGTACAACTTCCGGGTCGGTCTGACCGTCAGCGCTTCCCAAGAGCTGAACATCTACCGCGAGATCCCGACGCTGTTCCTGGCCAATGACCTGACCGGCAACTCCGAGCTGTGCTCGTTGTTCCTGCATGCCGATTACCGCAGTGGCCTCAACGGCCGCATGCTGGCCAAGGCGCGGATGCTGTTCATTGCTGAATTCCCGCAACTGTTCGGCAACAAGATCATCGCCGAAATGCGCGGCATGTCCGACGAAGCCGGGCGTTCGCCGTTCTGGGAAAGCCTGGGTCGGCACTTCTTCAAAATGGAATTCAGCCAGGCTGATTACCTGACCGGCGTGGGCAATAAGGCGTTCATCGCCGAGCTGATGCCGAAGTTCCCGTTGTACACCTGCTTCCTCTCTGAGGACGCACGCAATGTGATCGGCAAGGTTCACCCTGACACCGAACCGGCGCTGGCGATGCTCAAAAGCGAAGGCTTCAGCTATCAAGGCTACGTCGATATTTTCGACGCCGGCCCGGCAGTGGAGTGCGAAACCGGCAAGATCCGCGCAGTGCGCGACAGTCAGGCGCTGGTGCTGGCCATTGGCACCCCAGGTGACGACGCTACGCCATTCCTGATTCACAACCGCAAGCGCGAAGACTGCCGGATCACTGCCGCTCCAGCACGTTCCGCCGCGGGCACTCTGGTGGTCGATCAACTGACCGCCAAACGCCTTAAACTCAATGCCGGCGATCAGGTACGTGCTGTGCCGTTGTCGGCCCAGCCAGTTTCTCGGGAGTCGAAATAATGAGCACGCTTTATATCGCAGGTGAATGGCTGGAAGGCCAGGGCGAAGCCTTCGAATCGCTGAACCCGGTGACCCAGCAAGTGGTGTGGTCCGGTAACGGCGCTAACGTCGCGCAAGTCGAATCTGCCGTGCAGGCTGCTCGTCAGGCGTTTCCTGCCTGGGCCAAACGTTCGCTGGAAGATCGCATCAGTGTGCTGGAAGCCTTCGCTGCGAGCCTGAAAAGCCACGCCGACGAACTGGCCCGCTGCATCGGCGAAGAAACCGGCAAGCCGCTGTGGGAATCAGCCACCGAAGTCACCAGCATGATCAACAAGATCGCCATCTCGGTGCAAAGCTACCGCGAGCGTACCGGCGAGAAGAGCGGCCCATTGGGCGACGCCACCGCCGTATTGCGCCACAAGCCACACGGTGTAGTGGCGGTGTTCGGCCCGTACAACTTCCCGGGCCACTTGCCTAATGGTCATATCGTTCCGGCGTTGCTGGCCGGTAACAGTGTGTTGTTCAAACCCAGCGAGCTGACCCCGAAAGTCGCCGAGCTGACGGTCAAGTGCTGGATCGAAGCCGGTTTGCCGGCTGGCGTCCTGAACCTGCTGCAAGGCGCTCGCGAAACCGGGATCGCTCTGGCGGCCAATCCGGGCATCGACGGTTTGTTCTTCACCGGCTCCAGCCGCACCGGCAACCATTTGCATCAACAGTTTTCCGGTCGCCCGGACAAGATCCTGGCGCTGGAAATGGGTGGCAACAACCCGCTGGTGGTCGATCAGGTTGCTGACCTCGACGCCGCGGTTTACACCATTATTCAGTCGGCCTTTATTTCTGCCGGTCAGCGTTGCACCTGTGCTCGCCGCTTGCTGGTACCGCAAGGCGCCTGGGGCGACACACTGCTGGAGCGTCTGGTGGCGGTCAGCTCGACGATTGAAGTCGGTGCGTTCGACCAGCAACCAGCGCCGTTCATGGGCTCGGTGATTTCCCTCGGCGCCGCCCGTGCGTTGATGGATGCTCAGGAGCACTTGCTCGGTAACGGCGCGGTGGCGCTGTTGGAAATGACCCAGCCGCAGGCCCAGGCCGCGTTGCTGACCCCCGGTATTCTCGACGTGACCGCCGTCAGCGATCGCCCGGACGAAGAACTGTTCGGTCCATTGCTGCAAGTGATCCGCTACGCGGATTTTGAGGCGGCGATCGCTGAAGCCAACGATACTCAATACGGTTTGGCGGCTGGTTTGCTGTCGGATTCCGAGGCGCGCTATCAGCAGTTCTGGCTGGAAAGCCGTGCGGGTATCGTCAACTGGAACAAGCAGTTGACCGGTGCTGCGAGCAGCGCGCCATTCGGTGGCGTGGGCGCCTCGGGCAACCATCGCGCCAGTGCCTATTACGCGGCCGATTACTGCGCGTACCCGGTGGCTTCGCTGGAAACACCGAGCCTGACGTTGCCGACCGCGCTGACGCCGGGCGTACGCATGTCGTAAGACCGCCATCGCGAGCAAGCTCGCTCCCACAGGGGTTTTGCATCGTCCTTGTGGGAGCGGGCTTGCCAATCCCACAGGTGCAGCGCAGCTCTTGTGGGAGCGGGCTTGCTCGCGATGGCCGCGACTCGGTCGCACTGAACAGTTAGTTACTGATGCCTATAACAACAGATTCGTGGAGCCTCGCTGATGAAATCCTATGAAGTCAATTTTGACGGTCTAGTGGGGCCGACCCATAACTACGGCGGCCTGTCCTACGGCAACGTCGCGTCCCAGAGCAATAGCCAGCAGTCCTCCAATCCCAAGGAAGCGGCGCTGCAAGGCCTGGCGAAAATGAAAGCGCTGATGGAAATGGGCTTTCAACAAGGCGTCCTGGCTCCGCAAGAACGCCCGGATGTGGCGGCACTGCGTAACCTGGGTTTCAGCGGCAGCGATGCTCAAGTGATCGAGCAAGCGGCCAAGCAGGCGATGCCGTTGCTGGTCGCCAGCTGCTCGGCCTCGAGCATGTGGGTGGCCAACGCCGCCACAGTCAGCCCAAGCGCCGACACCGCTGACGGTCGCGTGCATTTCACCGCCGCCAACCTCAACTGCAAATACCACCGCAGCATTGAGCACCCGACCACCAGCCGTGTTCTGGGGGCGATGTTCGCTGACCAGAAGCACTTCGCCCACCACGCCGCACTGCCGGCAGTGGCACAGTTCGGTGACGAAGGCGCGGCCAACCACACACGCTTTTGCCGTGAATACGGCGAGGCCGGTGTCGAGTTCTTCGTGTTCGGTCGCAGCGCGTTCGATACCCGTTACCCGGCACCGCAAAAGTACCCGGCGCGCCAGACGCTTGAAGCTTCGCAAGCGGTCGCACGCCTGCACGGCTTGAGCGATGACGGTGTGGTCTACGCTCAGCAGAATCCATCGGTGATCGATCAGGGCGTGTTCCATAACGACGTGATCGCGGTGGGCAACGGCGAGGCGCTGTTCTATCACGAGGACGCGTTCCTCGACACCGAGCAGATGCTGGCTGAATTGCAGGGCAAGCTGGCCAGGCGCGGCGGTAATTTCAAAGCGATCTGTGTGCCGCGTTCCCAGGTGTCGGTAGAAGACGCTGTGCGTTCCTACCTGTTCAACAGCCAGCTGCTGTCGCGCGCCGACGGCTCAATGCTGTTGATCGTGCCGCAAGAGTGCCAGAACAACGACCGCGTCTGGCAATACCTGCAAGGGCTGACCAGCTCGGGTGGTCTGATCCGCGAAGTAAAAGTCTTCGACCTCAAGCAAAGTATGCAGAACGGTGGTGGCCCGGCGTGCCTGCGTCTTCGTGTCGCGCTGAATGAAACCGAGCTGGCGGCGGTCAACCCAGGGGTTATCATGACCGCGCCGTTGTACGACACGCTGACCCAATGGGTCGACAAGCACTACCGCGACCGCTTGAGCGAAACCGATCTGGCGGACCCGCAATTGTTGCTTGAGTGCCGGACGGCACTGGATGAACTGACACAAATCCTTAAACTGGGCGCGGTTTATCCATTCCAGATCAATTGAAAGCCACGCGTGCGGTTCAAGCAGAGCCGGGCGCGTAGCTTTATTTCCAGATGAGAGCGTAATAATGAGCGATACCCTGCAGCTGATCCTTGAAGACACCGACGGCACTCAGCTGGAAACTTCCTGCACCCGCGTTGCGGTGATGTGGCAAGGCAAGGAATTGTGGATTCAGCACGATGGCCGCGGCCAGTTGCTGATCGGCGTGGATGTTGAAGAAGGCGACGCCGAATACGCGAACATACTGTTGCGCCCATTGGCGACTAATCTGGTAAGTCTGCAACTGGAAATGGAACCGGCTGAAGTCGGTGACGAAGACCACGTGCACGGCCCTGATTGCGCGCACGACCACTAAGGAAATTGCTCTATGCTCGCCCTCGGCAAACTGCTTGAACTGACCCTCGCCGGCCGCGAACCGGCGGAGAAGACTCAACTGACTGTCGAAGGCGTGCGGATGCGCTGGCTGAGCGAAGGAGCGCTGGAAGTCCGGCCCCCCGAGGCTCGCGATAATGGCATGGACGTGCTGTTGTCAGCCGGCATCCACGGTAACGAGACGGCACCGATCGAGCTACTTGATCGTCTGTTGCATGACATCGCCCGTGGTGAGTTGAAGCCACGCGCACGCATTCTGTTCCTGTTCGGCAACCCCGAGGCCATGCGCCACGGCGAGCGTTATATCGAGCAGGACGTCAACCGGCTGTTCAACGGCCGTCACGAACTGACGAGTGGTTCGGAAGCCCTGCGCGCTTGCGAGTTGGAGCGCCTGGCAGCGAGCTTCTTCAGCCTGCCGGATCGCAGCCGCTTGCACTACGACCTGCACACCGCGATTCGCGGCTCGAAGATCGAACAGTTCGCGCTGTATCCCTGGAAGGAAGGTCGTCAGCATTCACGCCAGGAATTGGTCCGTTTGCGCGCCGCCGGTATGGAAGCGGTGCTGTTGCAGAACAAGCCTTCCATCGTTTTCAGCTCTTACACCTATGACAAACTTGGCGCCGAGTCCTTCACCCTTGAGTTGGGCAAAGCCCGGCCGTTTGGGCAGAACCAAGGGGTTAACGTCGAACGCCTGGAAAATCGCCTGAAGCAGATCATCGAAGGCACCGAGCCGTCGCTGGCTGACGAAGGGTTGGACGGTCTGCAGCTGTTCAGCGTGGCGCGGGAAATCATCAAGCACAGCGATACGTTCCACCTGCATTTGCCGACGGATGTCGAGAACTTCTCGGAGCTGAAAGTGGGTTATCTGTTGGCCGAAGACATCGCCCAGACACGCTGGATCGTCGAAGAAGAGGGCGCGCGGATCATTTTCCCTAACCCGAAGGTGAAGAATGGCTTGCGGGCAGGGATTCTGATCGTGCCAACCACAGGCGAAAACCTGGCTTAACCGGGTTTCGCTGCTGACGAAAATCTAATGTGGGAGCGGGCTTGCTCGCGATAGCGGTTTAACATTCAACAATGATGTTGACTGTCAGTCCGTTATCGCGAGCAAGCCCGCTCCCACAGGTCTTGTGTTTAAACCGCTACTGCCCGTTGTTGCTCATGACGGCGCAATACACGGGTCTTGTGCAAGGTATCGGCACACGTCTTCGCCGCTTCCTGACCTTTATGCACGAAGTGTTCGAAGAAGAACTTCTGATGCTCTTCGCCCGCATGGAAGTGATGTGGGGTCAGTACGACCGAGAACACCGGCACTTCCGTTTCCAGCTGAACCTGCATCAGGCCGCTGATCACCGACTGGGCGACGAACTCATGGCGGTAGATTCCGCCGTCCACCACCAGCCCGGCAGCGACGATGCCGGCGTAACGGCCAGACTTGGCCAGCAGCTTGGCGTGCAGCGGGATTTCAAAGGCGCCGCCGACTTCAAAGAAATCGATATCACTTTCCTGATAGCCCTGGATGAGCATTTCGGCGACGAAGCCTTTACGGCTCTGATCGACAATGTCCTTGTGCCAGCAGGCCTGAATAAACGCGACGCGCTCGCCGTGGTGGCTTTTGCTTTTGCTATCGATTGCGGTGGGTTGCATCTGTTCTGACTCCTGTTTGTGTGAAAAACAGGGCGTTATGAATCGAAGGGGATTTAAGGGTACGTTCCGGTCAATCCTGCAGTGACATGCACGAAAGCCTTGAGACGGCCCTTTGGCGCCAATCCCGTTCTCTCTTCATCCGGACTATGACCGTCGGCCCCGGGATCACACCGGGTCTGCTGACCTTGCCGACGCACACTGCCCAAGCTGTTCGTGTCACCAAGCGCTCGCGGGCTATGCGCATTGCGCGCAATTACCGCCGGTGGGGAGTTACACCCCGCCCTGAGAACGTTGCCACCAGGATTTCTGGCAGCGGTGAGTTTTTAACATATATTTCTGAACAGTGCATCGCTGCTTTCTGATGATATGAATCGAATTTTCCGTTGGCTTGATCAGGCTTTTCTTACCTGGAGTCTTGATTATCGAGTGCGATGACCGCAGTAATCGAGTTCGAAAGGGATTTTCCCATTTAGCGGCGACGTTCGCGTCCCATTGCCGAGGCCTGTTACATGAGAGTTATCGATCTTCGTAGCGACACAGTGACCCAACCGACTGCCGGGATGCTCCACGCAATGGCAACGGCCGCCACCGGTGATGACGTGTACGGCGAAGATCCCACGGTGAACCGGCTTGAAACCGAGCTGGCCAGGCGTCTGGGCTTTGCTCAAGCGCTGTTCGTACCCACTGGCACCATGAGCAACCTGCTGGGGCTGATGGCCCATTGTGAGCGCGGCGACGAATATATCGTCGGCCAGCAGGCACACACTTATAAGTACGAAGGTGGCGGGGCGGCCGTGCTGGGTTCGATCCAGCCGCAGCCGCTGGAGGTCCAGGCTGATGGCTCGCTGGACCTGACGCAGGTGGCTGCTGCGATCAAGCCGGACGACTTCCATTTCGCCCGCACGCGCTTGTTGGCCCTGGAAAACACCATGCAAGGCAAGGTCCTGCCATTGGAGTATCTGGCCCGAGCGCGCAGTTTTACCCAGGAGCATGGTCTTGCACTGCACCTGGATGGCGCGCGGTTGTACAACGCTGCGGTCAAGCTGGGCGTCGACGCGCGGGAGATCACTCAGCATTTCGATTCGGTGTCGGTCTGCCTGTCCAAAGGCCTCGGCGCGCCGATTGGCTCGGTGCTGTGCGGCACGTCCGAGTTGATTGGCAAGGCGCGGCGCCTGCGCAAGATGGTCGGTGGCGGCATGCGTCAGGCCGGTATTCTCGCTGCGGCGGGGCTGTATGCGCTGGACCATCAGGTCCCGCGCTTGGCCGATGACCATGCCAACGCTCAGTTGCTGGCTGAAGGCTTACGCAAGGCGGGTTACACGGTTGAACCGGTGCAGACCAATATGGTTTATGTTCAACTCGGTGACAAAGCAGAAGCGCTGAAAGCCTTCGCCGGTGAGCGCGGGATCAAACTCAGTGCGGCCCCGCGGTTGCGGATGGTCACCCATCTGGACGTCAGTCGGGCGCAGATTGAGCAGGTTGTAGCGACTTTCATCGCTTTTTCTCGCAACTGATGGTGTTGGCCGTCCAATTGACTGTCTGTATCGTACAAACACACTGTACCTAGTCACTAACGCCGATATAATGCGGCCCTTTGCCGTCGCTCCGTCTATTGACGTTTTGCACAGGCCTTTGGCCGCAGTCTCCGTGGAAGAACCTAATGAAAAGCGCAGAAATCCGTGAAGCCTTCCTTCGCTTCTTCGAAGAGCAAGGCCACACCCGTGTAGCCTCCAGCTCTTTGATTCCGGGCAACGACCCAACCCTGCTGTTCACTAACGCGGGGATGAACCAGTTCAAGGACTGCTTTCTGGGCCAGGAAAAGCGCGCCTATACCCGCGCCGTCAGCAGCCAGAAGTGCGTACGCGCTGGCGGCAAGCACAACGACCTGGAAAACGTCGGCTATACCGCTCGTCACCACACGTTCTTTGAAATGCTGGGTAACTTCAGCTTCGGTGATTATTTCAAGCGTGACGCGATCACCTTCGCCTGGACCTTCCTGACCTCTGTCCTGGCCTTGCCCAAGGACAAGCTCTGGGTCACGGTCTACGCCAGCGATGACGAAGCCTATGACATCTGGACCAAGGAAGTCGGGGTTCCGGCTGAACGTATGGTCCGCATTGGCGACAACAAAGGCGCGCCGTACGCGTCCGACAACTTCTGGACCATGGGCGACACCGGCCCGTGCGGTCCTTGCACCGAGATTTTCTACGATCACGGCGCCGACATCTGGGGTGGCCCACCGGGCTCGCCGGAAGAAGACGGCGACCGTTACATCGAAATCTGGAACAACGTGTTCATGCAGTTCAACCGCACGGCTGATGGCGTGCTGCATCCGCTGCCAGCGCCTTCGGTCGATACCGGTATGGGCCTGGAGCGGATCAGTGCCGTTCTGCAGCACGTTCACTCGAACTATGAAATCGATCTGTTCCAGAGCCTGCTGAGCGCTTCAGCCAAGGCCATCGGTTGCACCAATGACAGCCAGGCTTCGCTGAAAGTGGTCGCCGACCACATTCGTTCCTGCGGTTTCCTGATCGCTGACGGCGTGCTGCCGTCCAACGAAGGTCGCGGCTATGTGCTGCGCCGGATCATCCGTCGCGCTTGCCGTCACGGCAACAAGCTGGGCGCCAAGGGCAGCTTCTTCTATCAGATCGTTGCCGCGCTGGTCGCCGAGATGGGCGATGCTTTCCCTGAACTGACACAGGGTCAGGCGCACATCGAGCGCGTCCTGAAAGCCGAGGAAGAGCAGTTCGCCAAGACCCTGGAACAGGGTCTGAAGATTCTCGAGCAGGATCTGGCCGAGCTCAAAGGCAACGTGGTTCCGGGCGACGTAGTGTTCAAGTTGTACGACACCTACGGCTTCCCGATGGACCTGACCGGCGACATCGCCCGTGAGCGCAGCCTGACGATCGACGAAGAAGGTTTCGAGCGCGAGATGGAAGCCCAGCGCGTGCGCGCGCGTTCCGCCAGCTCGTTCGGCATGGACTACAACAGCCTGGTCAAGGTTGATGTGGCCACCGAGTTCACCGGCTACGAAGCCACCAGCGGTTCGGCCAAAGTGGTTGCTCTCTATAAAGACGGGCAATCGGTCGACGTGCTGAGCGAAGGCGAAGAGGGCGTTGTGGTTCTTGACCAGACCCCGTTCTACGCTGAGTCGGGCGGCCAGATTGGTGATTGCGGTTATTTACAGGCAGGTCTTGCGCGCTTTGACGTGCGCGACACCACCAAAACCGGTGGCGCGTTCCTGCATCACGGCGTACTGGCTTCCGGCAGCTTGATTGTCGGTGCACCGGTTGAGGCTCAGGTTGAGGCCGACGTGCGTCACGCCACTTCGCTGAACCACTCCGCGACTCACTTGCTTCACGCCGCGCTGCGCCAGGTATTGGGCGAGCACGTGCAGCAGAAGGGGTCGCTGGTCGACAGTCAGCGCCTGCGCTTTGACTTCAGCCACTTCGAAGCGATCAAGCCAGAGCAACTGAAAGCCCTGGAAGACATCGTCAACCGCGAAGTGCGTAACAACACCGAAGTTGAAACCGAAGAAACCGATATCGAAACCGCCAAGCAGAAAGGCGCCATGGCGCTGTTTGGCGAGAAATACGGCGACAGCGTGCGCGTGCTGAGCATGGGCGGTGATTTCTCCGTCGAGCTGTGCGGCGGTATCCATGCCAATCGCACTGGCGACATCGGCCTGCTGAAAATCATCAGCGAAGGCGGTGTGGCGTCTGGCGTTCGTCGTATTGAAGCGGTCACCGGTGCTGCGGCGCTGGCGTATCTGAACGCCGCTGATGAACAACTCAAGGAAGCCGCGAGCCTGGTCAAAGGCAGTCGCGACAACCTGATCGACAAACTGCTGGCTGTGCTTGAGCGCAACCGTCTGCTGGAGAAACAACTCGAGCAGCTGCAAGCCAAGGCCGCCAGCGCAGCCGGTGATGATCTGTCGGCGCAGGCATTGGACGTCAAAGGTGTGAAAGTGCTGGCCGTGCGTCTGGACGGTCAGGACGGCAAGGCGCTGTTGGCCTTGGTCGATCAATTGAAGAACAAACTCGGCCGCGCAGTGATCCTGCTCGGCAGTGTCCATGAGGAAAAGGTCGTACTGGTTGCAGGCGTGACCAAAGACCTGACTGGCCAACTCAAAGCCGGTGATTTGATGAAGCAAGCCGCTGCGGCAGTGGGCGGGAAGGGCGGTGGTCGTCCGGACATGGCGCAAGGCGGCGGTATCGACGCTGGCGCGCTGGATGCAGCACTGGCCCTGACCGTGCCGTTTGTAGAGCAGGGTATCTAAGGCTCCGTGCCGGGCCCGTCGTCTAGTGGCGGGTTCTGGAGCTGCAGTTTGAATGTTTAATGGGTGCCCTTCATGGGCTGAGGCGGCTTTGAAATGGCTTTGATCGTACAGAAGTTTGGAGGCACCTCGGTCGGCACTGTCGAGAGAATCGAGCAGGTCGCTGACAAGGTTAAGAAATTCCGCGAAGCCGGTGATGACCTGGTGGTTGTGCTGTCCGCGATGAGTGGCGAAACCAACCGCCTGATCGATCTGGCCAGGCAAATCAGTGGCGACAATCAACCGGTTCCCCGCGAGCTGGATGTGATTGTCTCTACCGGTGAGCAAGTGACGATCGCGCTGCTGGCGATGGCGCTGATCAAGCGTGGCGTGCCGGCGGTTTCGTATACCGGTAATCAGGTGCGGATTCTGACCGATAGCGCGCACAATAAAGCGCGTATCTTGCAGATTGATGACCAGAAGATCCGTGGTGATCTGAAGGCCGGCCGTGTGGTTGTAGTCGCCGGTTTCCAGGGCGTCGACGAGCACGGCAACATCACGACCCTGGGTCGTGGTGGTTCCGATACCACTGGCGTGGCGCTGGCTGCGGCCTTGAAGGCTGACGAGTGCCAGATCTACACCGATGTGGACGGTGTCTACACCACTGATCCGCGTGTCGTGTCTGCGGCTCAACGCCTGGACAAGATTACCTTCGAAGAGATGCTGGAAATGGCCAGCCTCGGTTCCAAGGTGTTGCAGATCCGTGCGGTCGAGTTTGCCGGCAAGTACAACGTTCCGCTGCGCGTCCTGCACAGCTTTAAGGAGGGTCCGGGTACCCTCATTACTATTGATGAAGAGGAATCCATGGAACAGCCGATCATTTCCGGCATCGCTTTTAACCGCGATGAAGCCAAGCTGACCATCCGTGGTGTGCCAGACACTCCGGGCGTGGCCTTCAAGATTCTCGGCCCGATCAGCGCCGCGAACATCGAAGTCGACATGATCGTGCAGAACGTGGCGCACGATAACACCACCGACTTCACCTTCACGGTTCACCGCAATGATTACCAGGCTGCTCAGACGGTCCTGGAAAACACCGCGCAGGAAATCGGTGCACGTGAAGTGGTAGGCGATACCAAAATTGCCAAGGTGTCGATTGTCGGTGTGGGCATGCGTTCTCACGCAGGCGTTGCCAGCCGCATGTTCGAAGCGCTGGCTAAAGAGAGCATCAACATCCAGATGATCTCGACGTCGGAAATCAAGGTTTCGGTCGTCATCGAAGAGAAGTACCTGGAACTGGCTGTGCGCGCTCTGCACACAGCTTTCGAGCTGGACGCACCGGCCCGAACGGGCGAGTGATGCGTTGTCTGAGGGGCGCGGTTATCCGCGCCCTTCGTTTTTTTGATAGGTGCGACTGAAAACTGTTCTTTTGCTCGCGCTAGTCAATACTTAGGCATGTAGGGCTGCGACCGCTTTGGTTGTGGGTCGAGTGCCTTTTTTTTGCAGACTGTTGTCCCTGAAATGAAATGCGTGAGGAGAAAGGTATGCTGATTCTGACTCGTCGGTGCGCAGAAAGCCTGATTATTGGTGATGGCGAAATCACTGTGACCGTGCTCGGCGTCAAAGGAAATCAAGTGCGCATTGGTGTCAACGCCCCGAAAGAGGTGGCTGTTCACCGTGAGGAAATTTACCTGCGTATAAAGAAAGAGAAGGACGAAGAACCAAGCCATTAATTTTTATCGTTTTTTATGTTTGCAAACGGGGAAAAGGTTGGTTAAGATACGCCCCGTGTTGCGGAGAGGTGGCCGAGTGGCCGAAGGCGCTCCCCTGCTAAGGGAGTACACCTCAAAAGGGTGTCGGGGGTTCGAATCCCCCCTTCTCCGCCATTATTTATTTAGTACGTTGTAATCTGGCTTCTTCGGTAAGTTGTTGAAATTACTAGAAAAAAGCGCTTTACAAAAAGATTCAACGGACTATAATGCGCGGCAACAAATGCACTCGTAGCTCAGCTGGATAGAGTACTCGGCTACGAACCGAGCGGTCACAGGTTCGAATCCTGTCGAGTGCACCATTTAAGGGTTGTTTGCAGTAATGTGAGCAACTTGCTTCAACCAGTTGTGATCTGGTTTATCAAACACAAAATGCACTCGTAGCTCAGCTGGATAGAGTACTCGGCTACGAACCGAGCGGTCACAGGTTCGAATCCTGTCGAGTGCACCAAACATGAAAAACGCCCCAAGCTTAACGGCTCGGGGCGTTTTTTTATGTGTGCGTTTTATGGAAGGGTTTGGCGCTGTCGTGTAGTTCTTCGATGGGCCCCGGTGGAAGTGATGGCGACGATGCGCCAGCCACGCAAAGCACAGCCACCCTGTTGGTCGTGCAAGCCGAACCCACACCTCTCCAGATGCATCTGTGGTGCGCTACAGCAGTCTCGCAAGCTTCCCTGCGTAACTTAGGCGTAGTACGTCAGCAAGGGCTCTCAGCGTTCGTGGGGGCGCAACGCGCTCGACGGTGAACCCGGTCAATACTTCAGGTTTTCCGAGCGGTTATCCGTCCACCTCCAAAACAATTTCAAAATCCTGTGCAACAGGCAAAAAAAATCCGGAATCTTTATCAGATTCCGGATTTTTTGTTGGTCAGGGATTGGTCCACAACCCCTAAGCGAACAGTCAGAAAAGCTTCAGCTTCGGTGCTTCCTCAGGAACCGGCGTGTTCTGCGCGGTTTGTTCATTCCAGCCACCACCGAGGGCCTTGTACAGATTGACCTCGCTGGTCAGCTGCGAAAGACGATCGGCGATCAATGCTTGCTGCGAGGTGAACAACTGGCGCTGGGCGTCGAGGAAAGTCAGGTTGCTGTCGACACCGATCCGATAACGACGCTCGGCCAGACGGTAGTAATCCTGGTTAGCGCTGACCAGATCATGCTGGGCCTGCAACTGTTCGTTGAAGGTCTGGCGTGCGGCCAGGCCATCGGAGACTTCCTGGAAGGCGGTCTGGATGGACTTTTCGTACTGCGCCACGGTGATGTCTTTCTGGATTTTCGAGTTATCCAGGCTCGCTCTCAGGCTGCCAGCATTGAAGATCGGCAGATTGATTTGCGGCTGGAACAACCAGGTCCCTGAACCACCTTTGAACAGACCGGACAGGTCCGGGCTCGCGGTACCGGCGTTGGCCGTCAGGCTGATGCTCGGGAAGAACGCTGCCCGCGCCGCGCCGATGTTGGCGTTGGCAGCCTTGAGCTTGTGTTCGGCTTCAAGGATGTCTGGGCGGCGCTGTAGCAGGTCAGACGGCAGGCCGGCGGGTACTTCACTCAGCAGGTCATCGGCCAGCGGTTGACCGCCCGGCAGGTTGGCCGGAACCCCGGTGCCCAGTAACAGCGTGAGGCTATTTTCATCCTGTGCTACCAGACGGGTATAACGCGCCAATTGCACCCGTGCGTTTTCCACGGACGTGCGCGACTGGCTCAGATCGAGCGCCGAGGCCACACCGACTTCGTTACTGCGCAAGGTGAGTTTGTAGCTCTGCTCGAAGGTCCCCAGGGTGACCTTGGTCAGCTGCAGCAGTTCCTTGTCGGCTTGCCAGGTCAGGTAGGCGTTGGCCACGCTGGCCACCAGGCTGATTTGGGTGCTGCGACGCGCTTCCTCGGTGGCAAAGTACGTTTGCAGCGCTTGCTCGCTGAGACTACGAACTCGACCGAACAGGTCCAGCTCGTAGGCGCTGATACCCAGAGTTGCTGAGTACTGGCTGGTGATGCGTTCTGCGCCGGTTTGCGACAGGCTCGCCGGAGTACGTTGACGGCTACCGCTGCCGGTCGCGGACACGGCCGGGAACAGGTCGGCGCGCTGGATACGGTACTGAGCCGCAAAGGCGTCGATATTCAGGGCTGCGACGCGCAGGTCGCGGTTGTTCTCCAGAGCGGTCTGAATCAGCTGTTGCAGCGCCGGGTCATGGAAAAACTGCTTCCAGCCTTGTTCAGCGGCCGCCCTGTTGGCGGCCTCTGTCGGCGAGTACGCAGGACCTTGCGGGTACTGCGCCGCGACGGGTGCTTCTGGCTGCTGATAATCAGGTATCAGCGAGCAACCACCCAGCACAAACGCGGCAATTGCTAAAGAGAGTAGCGACTTGCTCATTGGCCAGCCTCGTTTGCAGTTGAAAGGGTGTCGGGTTCGTCCGCGACTTTTCTTTGGCCCATGGACGATACGGTGACAAAGAACAGCGGTACCCAGAAAATCGCCAGAACAGTCGCGGTGATCATACCGCCAATGACACCGGTGCCGATCGCGTGCTGGCTGCCCGAGCCTGCGCCCGTGGAGATTGCCAGTGGCACCACACCAAGGACGAATGCCAGCGAGGTCATGATGATCGGTCGCAGACGCATCCGGCAGGCTTCAATGGCCGCTTCGGTCAGGCTGCGTCCCTGATGATGCAACTCCTTGGCAAACTCGACGATCAGAATGGCGTTTTTCGATGCCAGACCGATGGTCGTCAACAAGCCGACCTGGAAATACACGTCGTTGGACAGGCCACGCAGGCTGGTAGCGAGCAGGGCACCAATAATCCCCAGGGGAACCACCAGCATGACTGCGATCGGGATCGACCAGCTTTCGTACAGTGCTGCCAGGCAGAGGAAGACCATCAGCAGCGATAGCGCGTACAACGCTGGCGCTTGCGAGCCGGATAGACGCTCCTCATACGACAGACCCGTCCAGGAAATACCGACACCCGCTGGCAGTTTCTTGGCCAGGGCCTCGACTTCGGCCATGGCTTCACCGGTACTGTAGCCGGGCGCTGGGGCACCTAGGATTTCGATGGCTTCGACACCGTTGTAGCGTGACAGTTTGGGTGCGCCGTAAATCCACTCGCCCTTGGCGAAAGCCGAGAACGGGACCATGGTGCCGCTAGCGTTGCGTACGAACCATTTCTTGATGTCTTCGGGGCTCATGCGGGAGCCGGGTTGACCTTGTATAAAGACCTTTTTCACACGACCACGGTCGATGAAGTCGTTGACATAACTACTGCCCAGTCCGATCGACAGGGTGGTGTTGATGTCCGTCATTGTCAGGCCCAAGGCGCTGGCGCGTTCGTCGTCGATGGTCAGTTGGTACTGCGGTTCGTCGTTCAGCCCGTTCGGACGCACCTGCGAGAGCACTTTGCTTTGCGCGGCCATTCCCAGGAACTGGTTACGTGCTGCCATCAGCTTGTCGTGACCGATACCGGCACGGTCCTGCAGGAATACGTCGAAACCGGTGGCGTTACCCAGTTCCAGTACCGCCGGTGGCGCAAAAGCGAACACCATGGCGTCACGGAAGGTGAAGAAGTGCTGTTGAGCACGGGCCGCGACCTTGAACACGCTGTTGTCGGCGTTACGTTCGTCCCATGGCTTGAGCATGATGAAGGCCATACCCGAGCTTTGGCCACGACCGGCGAAGTTGAAGCCGGTCACGGTAAACACGGACGCTACGGCATCACCTTCACCGCCATCCTTGCCGGGACGCAGCAGAAACTCGCGCATTTCATCCACGACCACTTGGGTGCGCTGGGCGCTGGAGCCGGCCGGGGTTTGTACTTGGGCGAAGAGTACGCCTTGGTCTTCTTCGGGCAGGAACGCGGTCGGAATACGGGTGAATAGCCAGATCATGCCGACCACAATGACCAGGTAGGCCAGCAGGTATGGAGCCTTGTACTTGAGCATGTTGCCAACACCGCGCTCGTAGCTTTTGACGCCACGGTCGAAGTTGCGGTTGAACCAGCCGAAGAAGCCGCGTTTCGGTACACCGTGCTCACCTTTCGGAATCGCCTTGAGCATGGTTGCGCAGAGCGCCGGAGTGAAGATCAGGGCGACCATTACCGACAGCGCCATGGCCGAAACGATGGTGATCGAGAACTGTTTGTAGATCACCCCGGTCGAACCGCTAAAGAACGCCATAGGCAGCAGTACCGCCGACAGAACCAGGGCAATACCGACCAGCGCACCCTGGATCTGGCCCATGGATTTCTTGGTGGCTTCCTTGGGTGACAGGCCTTCTTCGCTCATGACCCGTTCGACGTTTTCCACGACGACGATGGCGTCGTCCACCAGCAAGCCGATGGCCAGCACCATACCGAACATGGTCAGGGTGTTGATGCTGAATCCGAACGCCGCGAGGATCCCGAACGTACCCAGCAGAACCACCGGTACGGTCATGGTAGTGATGACGGTAGCGCGGAAGTTTTGCAGGAACAGGAACATCACCAGGAACACCAGCACGATCGCTTCGACCAAGGTGTGAACCACGCCTTTGATCGACTCGGTCACCACGGGCGTTGTGTCGTACGGGAACACCACTTCCATGCCTTCAGGGAAGAATGGCTTGAGGTCGTCGACAGTCTTGCGCAGGGCCTTGGCGGTATCGAGGGCGTTGGCGCCGGTTGCCAGTTTCACCGCGAGACCGGAGGCTGGGGCGCCGTTGAACTGGGCGTTGATGCTGTAGTTCTCACCACCCAAGCCGACGTCAGCGACGTCTTTCAAGCGCACCTGGGAGCCGTCCTTGTTGACCTTGAGCAGGATTTCCTTGAACTGCTCGGCAGTTTGCAGGCGGGTCTTGCCAATGATCGTGGCGTTCAATTGCTGGCCGGGCAGGGCAGGCAAGCCGCCGAGCTGGCCGGAAGACACCTGGACGTTCTGGGCGGCAATGGCAGTTTTGACGTCCACCGGGGTCAGGTTGTAGTTGTTCAACTTGGCCGGATCTAGCCAGATACGCATGGCGTACTGGGCACCGAACACCTGGAAGTCACCGACACCCGCTGTCCGCGAAATCGGGTCCTGCATGTTGGACACGATGTAGTTGGACAGGTCGTCCTTGGTCATGCTGCCGTCGCGCGACACCACGCCGATCACCAGCAGGAAGTTTTTCACTGCCTTGGTCACGCGTATGCCCTGTTGCTGCACTTCTTGCGGCAGCAGCGGGGTGGCCAGGTTCAGTTTGTTCTGGACCTGAACCTGGGCGGTATCGGAGCTGGTGCCTTGTTCGAAGGTCGCGGTGATGGTCATGGTGCCGTCGGAGTTACTTTCCGAGGACACATAACGCAGGTTGTCGATACCGTTGAGCTGCTGCTCGATCACCTGCACCACGGTGTCCTGCACGGTCTGTGCAGAAGCGCCTGGGTAGGTCACGGAGATGGCGATCGCAGGAGGTGCGATGCTCGGGTACTGGTTGATCGGTAGTTTGAGGATCGATAGAGCCCCGACCAACATGATCACCAGGGCAATTACCCAAGCGAAAATCGGACGGTCGATAAAAAATTTCGACATGATTTATTCCCCTTTGCCGCCTGCAGCATTGTTTGATGCCTGTGCAGGGGACGGGTTTTTCTCCGCAACGTTGGTCGCTTCGCTGGCCTTGACCTCAATGCCAGGTTTGACGAATTGCAGGCCTTCGGTGATCAGACGATCGCCCGCCTTCAAGCCATCCTCGATCAGCCATTGACTGCCGACGGTGCGACTGGCCTTGAGGTGACGCAGTTCGACCTTGTTGTCTGGACCGACCACCAGCGCCGTCGGAGTCCCTTTCAGGTCGCGGGTCACGCCTTGTTGCGGGGCGAGAATCGCGGCTGCGTTCACTCCGGTCTGCAATTGCGCGTGGACAAACATGCCCGGCAGCAGGGTGTGATCGGGGTTCGGGAACACGGCACGCAGGGTCACAGAGCCGGTCGTTTCGTTGACCGAGACTTCAGAGAACTCCAGTTTGCCGTCTTGCTTGTATTGGCTGCCGTCCTCCAGAGTCAGCTTGACCATGGCCGCATTGTCGCCGGCCTTTTGCAGGCGACCGCTTTCCAGTTCGCGGCGCAGCTCGAGCAACTCTACCGATGACTGAGTCACGTCGACGTAAATCGGGTCGAGTTGCTGAATCACCGCCATGGCATCGGTCTGGCCGTTGCTGACCAGCGCACCTTCAGTGACTGAGGAGCGGCCGATGCGCCCGGACAGTGGCGCCAGCACTTTGGTGTAGCGCAGGTTGATCTGTGCGCTTTGCAGGCTGGCTTCCGATTGCAGACGATTGGCGATGGCAGTGTCGTATTCCTGGCGGCTTACGGCTTGCTCGTTGACCAGCTGTTTATAGCGATCGGAAATCGATTTGGTGGATTGCAGGTTGGCTTCGGCGCTTTTCAAGGTGGCTTCATAGACCGACGGATCGATCTGATACAGCTGTTGGCCGGCCTTGACGTCGCCGCCTTCCTTGAACAGACGCTTGAGAATGATGCCGTTGACCTGAGGGCGGACTTCCGCCATGCGGTACGCCGTTGTGCGGCCCGGAAGCTCGGACGTCAGGGTAAAGGCTTGAGGTTGTAGGGTAACTACGCCGACCTGAGGGGCTTGCGGGGCAGGTGCTGCCTCCTCCTTTTTACATCCGCTGAGCAGCGATGCCAGGGCGACGGCGGTAACCAGAGCGGTAACAGCTGGCTTGAATTGCATGAAGAGCCTCGGGTCAGGCGCGCAAAATGCGCACAAGAAAGGTGGAAAGGTAAAAAAGATGCGCTGAGTGGATAAGTAGCTTGCTAAGCAATATACTTACGTTCATGGTTGTTTGTAAACCTTGGCCAAGTAACGATCCCGTTACAAAAGTCGTTAAAGGTGTGAATTGTAAGCCGGGGACGAGACCCAAAAGACGTCGCCCCATATTTATCCAGATGATCTTCAAAACGTCGCTGAAAGATCCCGATTGAGGTTGTACTGCCATGGTCCGTCGTACCAAAGAGGAAGCTCAAGAAACCCGCAGCCAGATACTCGAAGCGGCAGAGAAAGCCTTTTACGAGCGCGGTGTGGCGCGTACCACGCTGGCGGACATCGCGGCGTTGGCCGGCGTCACGCGTGGAGCCATCTATTGGCATTTCAGCAACAAGGCGGATCTGGTTCAGGCCATGCTCGACACCTTGCATGAGCCGCTGGATGAGATGGCCAAGGCCAGTGAAAATGAAGAGGAACTCGACCCGTTGGGTTGCATGCGCAAGCTGCTGATTCATTTGTTTCATCAAGTTGCCCTGGACCCGAAGACCCGACGCATTAATGAGATTCTGTTTCATAAGTGCGAATTCACCGATGAAATGTGCGATCTGCGCCAACAACGACGCACCGCCAGCCTGGAGTGCAATGTGCGTATCGGTCTGGCGTTGCGCAATGCGGTGAACCGGGGCCAGCTTCCCGATAATCTCGATACGGCCCGTGCTGCGATCAGTATGCACGCGTTCATCGACGGCATCCTTTACCAATGGCTGCTGGCTCCTGACAGCTTTCAACTGCACACAGAAGCAGAGCGTTGGGTCGATACCGGATTGGATATGCTGCGCTTGAGCCCTAGCCTGCGCAATTAAGACAAAATGCGTAATTGAATCCAGTTGTGTCAACACTTAAGGTAAGGCGAGCGAAGGTCAATTGTTCGTTTGCCTTGTTTCGATAGGGTACCTTTATATACGGGCTAGCGCTGTCTTGATAGGTAGCGAGCTATGTATTTTGTAGGGGATTTGTTGCGAGTGTGTGAATGAGTGTGAACACCCCGCTGTTCAAGGGAGCTGAGCAACCGGTCAAAGGCATCGCACTGATTTGCCTGGCGGTTTTGCTGTTTGCAAGTCACGACACGCTGGCCAAGTACTTGTCGGGGTTTTATCCCATCGTCATGGTGGTATGGGCGCGTTATGTGGTGCACACGCTGTTGATGCTGGTGATCTTCGTACCGCGCACCGGTTTTTCGGCAGTGGTGCGCACCAAGCGCCCCGGACTTCAGTTTCTCCGCGCGTTGTGCCTGATCGGCACCAGCCTGTTCTTCACCACGGGCTTGCGCTATATCCCGCTGGCGGAAGCCACCTCGGTCAACTTTCTCGCCCCTTTGCTGGTTACCGCATTGTCCGTCCCGCTGCTGGGCGAACAGGTAACGCGCAGCCAATGGTTGGCGGTGCTGGCCGGTTTTGTCGGGGTGTTGATTGTTGTGCGGCCGGGCGGCGCGCTGTTCACACCAGCGATTTTGCTGCCGCTGGGCTCTGCGTTGTGCTTTGGCTTCTATCAATTGTTGACCCGCAAGCTCAGCAGCATCGACAGCCCGACCACCAGCAACTTTCTTACCGGTATTCTCAACAGTCTGATCATGAGCGCGTTGCTGCCGTTCTTCTGGAGCACGCCGACCCTGCTTCACGGTCTGTTTATGATTGGTCTGGGCACCTGCGGCATGCTGGGCCACATGCTGCTGACCCAAGCGTTCCGTCATGCTGCTCCCGCGATGCTCGCGCCGTTCAGTTATGGGCAGATCCTGTTTGCCGGGATGTACGGCTATCTTATCTTTGACCATACGCCAGATACGTTCGCCATTATCGGTATTGCGGTGATTTGCCTGAGTGGTCTGGCCGTGGCCTGGGGGCAGCGCAAGCGCTAAGCTGACGAAGTACCGAAAATCGGGGGAGGGCAGTTGCAGATAGCTCTGCCTTCTCCCGGCCCGAGCAAACAGGCCGTGGCCGCATGCGTGTGTGTCATGGTGAATTCGAGGAAGAATAAGTGAACAAGATTTACTCGAGTGCTGAATCCGCCCTGCAAGGTCTCGTCGAAGACGGCATGACCCTCGCAGTCGGTGGCTTTGGGTTGTGCGGTATTCCTGAAGCCTTGATCGCCGCCCTGCGCGACACCGGCAAGCGCGAGCTGACGGTGATTAGCAACAACGCAGGCGTCGATGGTTTTGGTCTGGGTCAACTGCTGACCACCCGGCAGATCCGCAAGATGATTTCTTCATACGTTGGCGAGAACAAAGAATTCGAGCGTCAGTACCTGGCCGGCGAGCTGGAGCTGGAGTTCACCCCGCAGGGCACTTTGGCGGAAAAACTTCGCGCCGGTGGTGCGGGCATTCCGGCGTTTTTTACCAAGACCGGTTACGGCACTCTGGTGGCAGAAGGCAAGGAAACTCGTGAGTTCGATGGCGAGTGGTTCGTGATGGAGCGTTCGCTACGCGCCGACGTGGCGCTGGTCAAAGCCTGGAAGGCCGACAAGTCCGGCAATCTGTTGTTCAACAAGACAGCTCGCAACTTCAACCCGCTGGCCGCGATGGCGGCGAAAGTCTGTGTTGTCGAAGTGGAGGAGATCGTTGAGATCGGCGAGCTGGACCCCGATCAGATCCACTTGCCAGGAATCTACGTACAGCGTCTGGTGCTCAATGCCAGCCCGGAAAAACGCATCGAACAACGCACTGTGCGGAGCGCCTGATCATGGCCTGGACTCGTGAAGAAATGGCGCAACGCGCCGCTCAAGAATTGCAGGACGGTTTCTACGTCAACCTGGGCATCGGCTTGCCGACCCTGGTGGCCAATTACATTCCCGAAGGCATGGACGTCTGGCTTCAAAGTGAAAACGGTTTGCTCGGCATCGGTCCGTTTCCGCTTGAAGATGAAATCAATCCTGACCTGATCAACGCTGGCAAGCAGACCATCACCACGTTGCCTGGCAGCAGCTTTTTCAACAGCGCCGATTCCTTCGCCATGATCCGTGGCGGGCATATCAATCTGTCGATTCTCGGTGCCATGCAGGTGTCGGAGAAAGGCGATCTGGCCAACTGGATGATCCCCGGCAAGATGGTCAAGGGCATGGGCGGGGCCATGGACCTGGTAGCTGGCGTCAAGCGCGTGGTGGTGCTGATGGAGCACACCGCCAAGGGCGGTAGCCACAAGTTGCTCACAAACTGTGACCTGCCGTTGACCGGGGTAGGCGTGGTCGATCGGATCATTACTGATCTGGCGGTGCTGGACGTGACCGAGCAAGGCCTGAAACTGGTCGAACTGGCGGCTGGTGTGAGTATGGAAGAGCTACAAGCAGCGACCGGGTGCCGGGTTATACCTTAGCGCTGTCGCCTGACAAATTGCTCCGTCAAAAAAGCCCCGCCTCTGTACAAGAGAGCGGGGCTTTTTCAATTCAGCTGGCGAGCCGTTCAGGCTCGCGGTGAATCAGAAGCGGTAGGTCGCACCCAAGCCCAAGCCGTTTGCCGAGTTGGAGTACTCAGCGTTGTAGGACTGGCCGCGGTTGTTGCTGTTGTTGATCTTGACGTCTTCTTCCTTGAGGTAGGAATAAGCGACGTCGATGGTCAGGTCATCAGTTGGGCTCCAGCCGGCACCGAGGCTGAAAATCGTCCGATCGCCAGTCGGGATGCGCGGGGAGCGGTCGACGTTGTTGGTGGGCGCCTGATCAAACGTCAGGCCGGTACGCAGTACCCATTGTTTGTTCAGCTTGTAGGCAGCGCCGATGGCGTGAGCCCAGGTGTCGTGCCAGTTTTGTTCTTCGGTAATGGTGCTGAATTGACCTGCCAGAACCGGTTGTACGCCTTTGTTCTCGACGGTGATTTCTTTCAGACGACTCCATCGCGTCCAGGTGCTGCCTGCGTAGAGGGTCCACTGGTCGTTCAGCTCGTGGGTAATCGAAAGGTCTGCGGATTCAGGGGTGGTGATATCCAGCGAGGCATCATACTTCTGGTTGGTGCTCTGGCCGATCAGGCCCAGCACGCCGTAGTTCACCTTGGTGTTGCCTTCGAGCTTGTACTTCACTTTGGAGTGGTAAGTCAGGCCCACGCGGGTGGCGTCAGTAGCTTGCACCAGGACGCCGACGTTATAGCCCAGCGCGGTGTCGTCACCCTCGATCTTGACCTGGCCGTCCGGCGCGGCCTGGGTAATCGACAGATTGGACTTCAGGGTGCCGTCAATACGGTTGATGGTCGGACCGAAGCCGATGGAAACCTTGTCGTTGAACGCATAGCTGACAGTGGGTTGGAAGGTCGTAACCGTAACTTTGCTTTTGCTGCCGAAATAACGGCCGGCAAAACTATTCTCATAGTCCGTTACAAGACCGAATGGCGCGTACATGCCGATACCGAACGCCCAATGATCGTCGATTGGCTGAACGTAGTAGCCCATAGGAACGGCAATGAGCGGCACCATGTCGCCATTGTTGGTGCCGCTGTTAGGGCTGGAGCTTGCGTTTCTGATATCGGTGTGAGCGTCGATCATGGCGACACCACCGGTGACTTGTGCACGCTTGAGGCGGGACATGCCGGCAGGGTTACCAAAAATTGTGCTTGCATCATCGGCAGAAGAAGATCGTCCAGCGAAACCAGTGCCCATCCCGCTGATGCTTTGTTCGTTGACGGCAAAGCCAGCTGCGAAAATCTGCGTGGATGCCAACGTAACGGCAAGACTAAGGGTGGTTTTGAGCATTACTTTTTTCATTATTAGAACTCCTGGTGATCACCGGGGCGAAAATTACCAACATTTTCGCTTCTGCGCTATAGGCTGTATCGCTTGAGATAGAGCGGTTTTGTAGGACAATCAGACCGTTTTTCGGGATTTTCGCGAGAGCTCACGAATTTTCCGATCAGCAGGCGATTTGATTCAGAGGTGATACGCAGGTTTGCCAGGCGTAGGTGAAGTCCCTTAAGCGGCCTTGAGGTTGAAATGTCTGGCGCCAGATTCGGGCCATTCCCAGCAGGTCATCTGCTTCGGGCAGGGGCGTGTTTTGCTCTTCTACCAACAGCCAGGCAATGGCGGTGGCGTAACGCAGGTTAACGGTGAGTTCGATGTGTGGCCCGCTAAGGAAGGCATGTTGGCTGGCCAGTCCGCGAACCAGACTGGCGCGCTCTGGATCGAGGGCCAGGTAATCGTCCCAGAGTGCCTTGTGGCGCGGTTCGGCTATACGGTACAGGCCATGTCCACGGCGGTCGTGAAGGGCAGAGCCGAGTGCGGATTGGCTGGCGGCGATACCCAGCAGCAATGATTCAGCGTTCTGGCTGTGGCGTCCAAGGTAGATCAGCGTCGGGCGGATCACGTAACGACACAGTTCGCTGGCAGCGATACCCATGAGGCCCTCCAAACGCGTAATTGGTAGGCGAGGTCTGAGGGGGGGCTTGGCAGCAGTGGTTCGGTTCAGACCCGCCAGAAGCGGATCATGCCGCTTGAGTTGAAGTGTAGTGTCATATTCGTGCCGTAAAGGACTGTTTTTAAAATATTTCCGGCTTCGAGTTATAACCGTTATATCCGTTGGTGCTTAAGCCGATTCGGTTGAAACAGAAACTTTGGGCAATAAAAAACCCTGCTTTTCAGGCAGGGTTTTGAATTTTCAGCGTTCTGGCGTATCAGGCAACCAGTGCCTGACGGGTACGCTCGATCACGGCCTGCAGCGGCTCGGCGCTGGAGTATTGATCGGGGTACAGGCGTTCGCTGTGACGAGCGATGCCGTGTTCGTTGACCAGGGTGAAGCTGAAGCAGCCTTTGCGAGCGGCCATGATCAGGCAGTTCATTGGTGCAAAAGCGTTGGTGAGGGTGCGAATGGCATCCTGAGTGTGGATTTGAGTAGACATAGTTATCTGGTGTTCCTACAAATGACACGGATAAGAACCGTGCAACGTTAAAACGTTCCAGTAACGTCGACCACCATTGGTCTGACGAAGAACCCGACTGGAACAAAGCAGCCAGTTAGAAGCACTTTGATTTATGCGCGCTTGGGCTGGCAGGTAGGTACTTAGGAGGGCAGGCAGCACATCAAGGGCAAAGGTTCTGGGCCCAGGGTGGAGATCCTGATCAATCTGCAGGTTGGTTCGGTCAGAGTATGAGAACTTCGCAACACCCTTTGCATTCAATTCAAAGGCAGTGTCGTCGCAAGTTTTACCTGGAAACCATCGAGGTGGTCGATCCCGTGTTGTCGGTAGAAGCTTCTCTTTAGGGAAGGTATACCGGGGGACTTGTTCGACCGTAATTGACTTTCAGCTTGGTACTAACGCCGCGGATACTAACGCATTGAATTTGAGAAAGGAAGTGTGATAGGCAAAAAAAGCTGCGGATCGCCAAAAGCCCGGAAGGATTGAAAGGCTCCGTTTGGGAGGTTTGCCACTGAGTTCTTCCTACACAGTGTGCCAAAAAAGTGCGCTGATATAACCGCTTCGAGGGTACTTGTGCACATTAGTTGTGCGACCCGTCACAGTGCTGTCATCTCGCGTTCTTGAGCCATCACTGCCTGTAACGAAAATTTAAGTCAATGAAAAACATCGGTTTTTTTTGCTGGTGAAAAAATCGTCAGTTTGACTGCAGGCCCCACACCGTGGGGGTTTGAGGGAGTTCAAGGACAGTTGTCCACTGAGTTATCCACAGCTTCTGTGGATTGTCCCAAGCGCTTGCTCTAGCACGGGCGTGCAGGTTTTTTCGGCTTTACCCGTACGAAAAAAGGAGTAGAGTGGCGCGCCTTCTGATCTGCCCCACAGTGCTTTATGAAGTTTCGCTCAGTATCACTTTCCGCCACCTCCACACCTCCAAGTGTTAACCCGCCCAAGCGCTTGTCGTTGCGTGTTGCCATGTGGTTGCTCGACAGTCCACGTCTGGGCGACAACTCTAGCGTCAAACACTTCGCCGGGCGTTTGCTCAAGCAGCCGGCGCGTGAGGGCGTGGTGGCCGCGCAAAGCCGTCTGGGCCAATTGATGTGCCGTGAGTGCGGCAATGCCCGGGATCGGCGGATCGGCCACGACCTGCTGCGCCAGGCCGCTCGCGCAGGCGATAGGCTCGCCCAGCGCGAACTCGGTCAGATCGAGGACTGAGCTGTCCCTGGGCCGGCGCCTTGGTTAACCTTCGTGCTTTATCCCATCGGCAGGAGTGGCTATGGCTATGGATGTGACCAGTGTATTGCTGGGTCTGGCGGGTGCTGCGTTGCCGCTTTTGGTGTTGGCGTGGCAACTGCAACGCCGCTTGAGTGCCCGACAATCCGAGCTATCGCTGTTTGAGGAGCGTCTGAGCACCGCTCAACTCGCGCAAGAGGGGCTCAATGCCCAGCTCGATGCCAGTCGCGATGAAATCAGCGACCTGAGCCAGGCCAATGCCACCAAGCAAGCTGATCTGGCTGCAGTCCGCCGCGAAGTCGAACTGTTGCAAATCGAGCGCGATAACGCTCGCGACGCCGCCCACGCCTGGAGCCTCGAACGCGCCAGTAAAGAAAGCGAATTACGTCGGTTGGACGCTCAAGCGGCGTCTCTCAACGCCGAGCTGCGTGAACAACAGGAAAGCCATCAACAACGCCTGACTGACCTGCAGGGCTCGCGGGATGAATTGCGTGCACAGTTTGCGGAATTGGCCGGGAAGATTTTCGATGAGCGCGAGCAGCGCTTTGCCGAGACCAGTCAGCAGCGTTTGGGTCAGTTGCTCGATCCGCTGAAAGAGCGCATCCAGTCGTTTGAAAAGCGTGTTGAAGAAAGCTATCAGGCCGAAGCCCGCGAGCGTTTTTCCCTGGCTAAGGAGCTGGAGCGCCTGCAGCAGTTGAACCTGCGCCTGAGCGACGAGGCGACCAACCTCACTCGTGCTCTCAAGGGCCAGAAAACCCAGGGCAATTGGGGCGAATTGATCCTTGAGCGAGTGCTTGAGCATGCGGGCCTTGAGAAGGGCCGCGAATACCAGACACAGGTCAGCCTTAAAGGTCCGGATGGCGAACGTTTTCAGCCGGACGTGCTGATCATGTTGCCGGGCGACAAGCAGGTGGTGGTGGACTCCAAGGTCAGCCTCACTGCCTATCAGCAGTACGTTGTTGCCGATGACGAAGTGATCGGTCAAACGGCGCTCAAACAGCATGTGCTGTCCCTGCGTAACCATGTCAAAGGCTTGGCCGGCAAGGACTACAAGCGTCTGGAAGGCTTGCACAGCCTGGATTTCGTTCTGCTCTTCGTGCCGATCGAAGCGGCGTTTTCCGCAGCATTGCAAGCGGAGCCGAATCTGTTTCAAGAAGCCTTCGACCGCAACATCGTGATCGTCAGTCCGACCACTTTGCTGGCGACGTTACGGGTGATCGACAGCCTGTGGAAACAGGAGCGACAAAGCCAGAACGCGCGGGAGATCGCCGAACGCGCAGGCTGGCTGTACGACAAGTTCGTGTTGTTCATTCAGGACCTGGACGAAGTCGGCAATCGCCTGCAGCAACTGGACAAGGCCTACAGTGCAGCACGCAACAAACTGACCGAAGGCCGCGGCAATCTGGTCAGTCGAAGCGAGCAGCTCAAGCTGCTGGGTGCACGGGCCAGCAAGAGCCTGCCGGCGGACCTGCTGGAGCGGGCGATGACTGATGCAGACGGATTGGTGGAGATGCCTGAGTAGGGTGTGTAGGAGCAGCCGGTCGACGCTCGATTGCTCGCGATGGTCGTTAACGATGACGCGTGCTTGCAGGATAAACGCGTCGTCCTTCAGTCCATCGCGAGCAAGCTCGCTCCTACAACGGCAAATGCCGACTCAACAAGGCTCTCAACGCCGCAGGTTTCACCGGTTTGGCCAGATAATCCAACCCCGCCGCATGCACCTCGGCAACCATTTCCGGTCGGCCGTCGGCGCTGATGACCACGCCCGGTACTGGCTCGCCGAGCTGGGTGCGCAGCCAGGCCATTAAACCGGTACCGGTCTCGCCGTCGTCCAGGTGGTAATCCACCAACGCCAACTGCGGACGAATGCCTTCGCTAAGCAACGCGACGCACTCTTCTCGATTCCGAGCGGTCCAGACCTGGCAGCCCCAGCGCGTCAGCAGGCTGTTCATGCCAATCAGGATGCTGTCTTCGTTGTCGATGCACAGTACTTGCGCGCCGCTCGGCAGTTTGCCGTTTAGCTCGGCGACTTTGGCCGGGGCGCTGATTTGCGCTCGAGCCAATGGCACGCTGACGCTAAACACGCTGCCCTTGCCCGGCCAGGAGCGCACTTGCAGCTGATGCCCAAGCACCCGGCAAAGTCCGTCAGCAATCGCCAACCCCAGTCCCAGACCTTTCTCGGCGCGGGTCTGATGGCTGTCAAGGCGTTTGAATTCCTCGAAAATCTCCTGTTGTTTATCCTCCGGAATACCCGGTCCGCGATCCCAGACTTCCAGGCAGAGTTGCCCGTCACTGCGTCGAACCCCCAGCAACACTGGGCCTTTGGCGTAGCGAAAGGCATTGGTCAGGAAATTCTGCAGAATCCGGCGCAGCAGTTTTATATCGCTGTCGACCCGTAAACGGCTGCCGCGCAGGCGAAATTTCAGGCCTTGCTCCTGTGCCAGAGCTTTGAATTCGGCACCGAGCGTATCGAACAACTCGTTGAGTACAAACGGCTTGCGATCCGGGTTGATCTTGCCGTTCTCCAACCGCGAAATATCCAACAGATCGCTGATCAAGTCTTCGGCTGAACGCAGCGAGCTGTCCAGGTGCTGCACCAACTGCTGGGCCTCGGTGGATAAGCCGTCGTCCTGGTGGGAGAGGGCGGCGGAGAACAGTCGCGCAGCGTTCAGCGGTTGCATCAAGTCGTGGCTGACGGCCGCGAGAAAGCGGGTTTTCGACTGGTTGGCCGACTCTGCTGTGCCCTTGGCTTCGGTGAGCGCGACGTTCAGTTGCGACAATTCATGAGTGCGCGCGGTGACGCGTTGCTCCAGGCCTTCGTTGGCTTCGGTCAGCGCTTGTTCAGCTTCGCGGAACGCGGTGATATCGGTGAAACTCATGACGAACCCGCCGCCCGGCATGGGGTTACCGATCAACTCGATCACTCGGCCATTGGGGAATAGACGTTCGGAGGTGTGCGCCCGGCCCTGGCGCATCCAGTGCAGGCGGCGAGCAACGTGTACCTCTGCTTCGCCGGGGCCACAGAGGCCGCGCTCGGCGTTGTAGCGGATGATGTCGGCAATCGGTCGACCGATGCGGATCAGCCCGTCCGGGTAGTTGAACAGCTCGAGATAGCGTCGGTTCCAGGCCACCAGCTTGAGTGATTGGTCGACCACGCTGATGCCCTGGGTGATGTTCTCAATCGCGCCTTGCAGCAAGGCGCGGTTGAATTGCAGTACTTCCGAGGCTTCGTCGGCGATGCGCACCACGTCCTCCAGCTGCATCTCCCGGCCTTCGATGGCGGCTTTTACCACCGCGCGGGTCGACGATGCACCGAGCACGCCGGCCAGCAGGCGCTCGGTGTGCGCGATCCATTCGCCGTCGGCATTCTGGTTCGGATTGAAGCCTTTGCCCTGGCGATAGGCGAAGCGGATAAAGCTCTGACGTGCCCGTTCTTCGCCGACAAAACGGGCGGCCAGGCTGAGTAAGTCATTAATCTGCACCGCCAGCATCGAGCGGGAGTTGGGGCGTGCACTGATTTCCTGACCGATAAAGCGTCCCGCCTGCCAGTGCTCGGAGACCCGGGTGCGCGACAACACCGAGACCCAGGCAAACAGTGTGAAGTTGCCGGCCAGCGACAGCACCACGCCTTGGGTCAGTGGGGTGATCGGCAGGTGCAGCGGGTTGCTGTGCAACCACGCTAAACCGGGGAAGCTGTTCAGCGACCAGCCAAGGCTGAGGGCGGCAATCGGCAATACCAGGGTGTAGAACCAAAGGAATGTCCCGGTCGCCAGCCCGGCAAACACGCCACGGCGGTTGGCCTGCTTCCAGTACAGAGCGCCGAGCATCGCCGGCGCCAGTTGGGTGACGGCGGCGAAGGCGATCTGGCCGATGGTCGCCAGACTTGCCGTCGAGCCCAGCAGGCGATAGCTGACGTACGCCAGCAATAGAATCACCACAATGCTCACCCGACGTACCGAGAGCATCCAGTAGCGGAACACTTCGAACGGTCGCTCGGCGTTTTTCCGGCGCAGCAGCCACGGCAGCAGCATGTCGTTGGAGACCATGGTCGACAGCGCGACGCTGGCGACGATCACCATCCCCGTGGCCGCCGACGCTCCGCCGATAAAGGCCAGCAACGCCAGCGCTGGATGAGCCTGAGCCAGAGGCAGGCTGATCACGAAAGAGTCGGGCAGCACGGAGCTTGGCAACATCATTTGCCCGGCCAGAGCAATCGGCACGACAAACAATGCGGCCAGCGCCAGATAGGCCGGGAACACCCACTTGGCCAGGCGCAGGTCCTGCGGGTCGATGTTTTCCACCACGGTGACGTGGAACTGTCGCGGCAGGCAGATGATCGCCATCATCGCGACGCCGGTCTGCACCACCATGGACGGCCAGTTGACGGTTTCTTTCCAGTACTCTTCCAGGCGCGGTGCGAGCATGGCCTGATCGAACAGGTCATCGAAGCCATCGTACAAGCCGTAGGTGACGAAGGCGCCGACCGCCAGAAAGGCAAACAACTTGACCAGCGATTCGAAGGCAATCGCCATGACCATGCCGCGGTGGTGTTCCGTGGCGTCGAGGTTGCGCGTCCCGAAAACGATGGTGAACAACGCCAGTATCAGCGAAACGATCAGCGCCGTGTCTTGGGCGCGGGTGCCCATGGCGTCTGCACCTGCACCGATCAACAGGTTCACGCCGAGCACAATGCCCTTGAGTTGTAAGGCGATGTACGGAAGCACGCCAACCAGGCAGATCAGCGCCACCACCACGGCCAGTGACTGCGACTTGCCGTAACGCGCGGCGATGAAGTCGGCGATGGAGGTGATGTTCTCCTGCTTGCTGATCATCACCATTTTCTGCAGCACCCACGGCGCCAGCACCAGCAGCAAAATCGGCCCCAGATAGATCGGCAGGAATGACCAGAGTTGTTCGGCAGCCTGGCCCACTGCACCGAAGAAGGTCCAGCTGGTGCAGTAGACCGCCAGCGACAGGCTATACACCCAGGCTCGCACCCGCGGCGGTAACGGCGCACTGCGGCGGTCACCGTAAAAGGCGATAGCGAACATGATGGCCATATAGGCCAGGGCGACGGCGGCGATCAGCCCGCTGGACAGCGACATGGGAACTCCGGACAAAGACGCCCGGGCACTCCAGCCCGGTTAGACAGTCTCGCATGATGTTTGGGGTTAGTCAGTGTCGACCAAGGTCTCAGCGCGGTCTGGTGTCGCAGGGGAGTCTCGATTGCTCGCGATTGGGCCTTACTGGTGCAATGCGATATCGATCAACTGATGAAGCTCTCCCGCCGCCAGCGGCGCCGCTGAAAACAGAATCCGAAACACCGTCGGCGCTACGACCATATTGATCAGGCGATCAACGCTGGGCAGCATTTCACTGCTATCGCTGTAACGCTCAAGGATGATCTGCAACTGCCCGCTGATGATGGACACGCAAAAACCGGGTGTGGCACTGCATTGCACGTCGCGCAAGATAGTGCGGCCCGGCTCGGAACTCATCTCGTCCAGATACTGCTCCGCCCAGGCTCGGATGTCGCCGCGCAGGCTACCGGTGTTGGCCGGTTCGCTATCGGGGCGCATGCGGGCCAGGGCAACGTCGGCGAGCAGGGTGGAGAGGTCGCCCCAGCGCCGGTAGATGGTCGAGGGCGTGACGCCCGCGCGGACGGCTATTTGTGGCACGGTCACGGTCGAACGCTCCTGCTTTTCGAGGAGTTCGCGGACCGCTGAATGAATTGATTCCTGCACCCGGGCACTGCGGCCGCCTGGGCGAAGTCCTTCTTTAATAGCCATGCGTCGAACCTTAACACAAAGAATTTGCTTTAAGCCGACACGGGTAGCACACTCCACAAAAGCAATATTTTAGCTTTAGTGGAGCGTGTCCATGTCCAGTTCCGTCAGTACTTCGGTATCACATCGTTCCAGCCTGCTGTTCCTTGCGATCACTTTGCTCAGCTTCCTGGCCGCTTCCAGCGCTCCGACGCCGTTGTATCACCTGTATCAGGAGGCGCTGCAGTTCTCTTCGGCGACCCTGACATTGATCTTCGGCGTCTACGCCTTGAGCTTGCTGGCGGCGTTGCTGACGGTCGGTTCGCTGTCGGATCACCTCGGACGCAAACCGGTGATCTTCGCCGCGTTGCTACTGGATATGTTGGCGATGCTGCTGTTTATCAATGCCGAGAGTGTGGCCTGGTTGATTGCTGCGCGGGTAACGCAAGGCTTTGCCACCGGCATGGCGACCAGCGTGCTGGGTGCGGCGTTGCTCGACACCGATCGCCAGCAAGGGCCGTTGGTTAACAGTGTGGCGCCGTTGCTGGGCATGGCGTGTGGCGCTATGGGCACCAGTCTGCTGGTGGAGTTCGCGCCGCAACCTATGCAGCTGGTGTACTGGATTCTATTCGGGTTGTTTGTGTTGCAAGCGCTGTATGTCTGGCGTCTGCCGGAAAGTGTCAGTCGGCAACCGGGTGCCTGGGCTTCGCTGCGTCCGACCTTGCATGTCCCTCCTCAAGCGCGGCGGGCGTTGTGGCTGGCACTGCCGGTGGATGTTGCGGTCTGGGCCATGAGTGGTTTTTATCTGTCGCTGGCGCCTTCGCTGGTCCGCGCGTCGACCGGCTCGACCTCGAACCTGATCGGTGGCGGCCTGGTGGCGGTGTTAACGCTGAGCGGGGCCGTGGCGATTTTCTCCTTGCGTAATCGGCCTGCCGACAAAGTGCTGCGTCTGGGAGCGAGCCTGTTGGCAGTCGGCGTTGTCCTGATCCTGGCCGCAGTTCACAGCGCGAGCCTACCGTTGTTTTTCTTTGGCACCTGGGTGGGCGGCAGCGGTTTTGGCGCAGGCTTTCTTGGCGCCTTGCGCAGTGTGGTGCCGCTGGCCTTGCCCCATGAGCGCGCCGGGTTGATGTCGGCGTTTTATGTGCTCAGTTACCTGGCGTTCTGCCTGCCGTCTTTGCTCGCGGGGAGCCTGACGCGCAGTTTTGGCCTGATCGCGACCACCGATGGATACGGCGCACTGTTGATTATGCTGTCCCTCGGTGCGTTGTTGGGGTTGATGTTTCAGCGTCCGGCGAAGGATCTTCCGGCTCCACACATTTCCCTGTAGCAGCTGGTAGCCTTATTCGTATATCTACTAAATAGATAACAGTTAGAGATATTACCCGTTATATAGATATTCGAAGCGGTTCTAACATGGGCTCCACCTCACAAGAGGACAGGAGTTCACCATGACATACCCCAATAGCATCAACACCGGTTTGCGGCCGTTAAGCCATTTGCAGCATCCGCGCGAAGTCATTCGCCAGTTCACCCCCAATTGGTTCGCCGCGACCATGGGCACCGGCGTGCTGGCATTAGCCTTGGCCCAATTGCCGGTACAAATCCCCGGATTGCATGCTCTCACTGAGGGTTTATGGCTGTTCAATATCGTGCTGTTTGTCTTGTTCAGCAGTCTCTACGCAGCACGTTGGGCGCTGTTCTTCGATGAAGCCCGGCGGATTTTCGGGCACTCCACGGTGTCGATGTTTTTCGGCACCATCCCCATGGGCCTCGCGACCATCATCAACGGTTTTTTATTGTTCGGTGTGCCGCGTTGGGGCGAGGGCGTGGTGCAACTGGCCGAAGTCCTGTGGTGGCTGGACGTGGCCATGTCACTGGCGTGTGGTGTGTTGATTCCGTACATGATGTTCACCCGCCAGGAGCACAGCATTGACCAGATGACCGCGGTCTGGCTGCTGCCGGTGGTAGCCGCTGAAGTCGCAGCGGCCAGCGGCGGTTTGCTGGCACCGCATCTGCTCGATGCCCATTCGCAGCTTGTGGTGCTGGTCACCAGCTATGTGCTGTGGGCGTTTTCATTGCCGGTGGCCTTTAGCATTCTGACCATCCTGTTGTTGCGTATGGCCCTGCATAAACTGCCCCACGAAAATATGGCCGCCTCAAGCTGGCTGGCCCTTGGGCCGATCGGTACCGGGGCGCTGGGCATGTTGCTGTTGGGCGCCGATGCGCCGGCAATTTTCGCCGCCAACGGTTTGCCAGGCATCGGCGAAATCGCCGCCGGGCTGGGGCTGGTGGCCGGGATCACGCTATGGGGTTTGGGGTTGTGGTGGATGTTGATTGCAGTGCTGATCACCCTGCGTTACATGCGTGCCGGGATCCCGTTCAATCTTGGCTGGTGGGGTTTTACCTTCCCTCTGGGCGTCTATTCTCTGGCCACTTTGAAGCTGGCCAGCACCTTGAACCTGACGTTCTTCAGTGTATTTGGCAGTGTCTTGGTGCTCGCATTGGCGATTATGTGGATGATCGTGTCAAAACGAACCGTACAAGGCGCCTACCGAGGCGAGCTGTTTGTTTCGCCGTGCATTGCAGGATTAAAAAAATAACCGGCAAAGATTAGGTAAGGTTGTGGCCTGGATCGAAGATCGACATTCCAATAACAGCATCCAAGCCACTCAGGGACATGGAAGATGAGTCACCCGTCGCAGTTCACCTTGCTTCGCAAACGGCGTTTTCTACCGTTTTTTGTTACTCAATCCCTCGGGGCGTTCAACGACAACATCTTCAAGCAGTCGCTGATCCTCGCCATTCTGTACAAGCTGACCATCGAGGGTGACCGCTCGATCTGGGTCAACCTCTGCGCGTTGCTGTTCATCCTGCCGTTCTTTCTATTTTCAGCATTGGCCGGACAATTTGGCGAAAAGTTCGCCAAGGACGCGTTGATCCGTCTGATTAAACTCGGCGAAATCGCCATCATGGCGGTCGGCGCGGTGGGCTTCATGTTTGATCACCTGTCGCTGATGCTGGTGGCGCTGTTCGCCATGGGCACTCACTCGGCGTTGTTCGGTCCGGTGAAGTATTCGATCCTGCCCCAGGCGTTGCACGAAGATGAACTGGTGGGCGGTAACGGTCTGGTGGAAATGGGCACCTTTCTGGCGATTCTGGCCGGGACCATTGGCGCCGGGATCATGATGTCTTCCAGTCATTACGCACCGATTGTTTCCACGGCGATCGTCGGTGTTGCGGTGCTGGGTTATCTGGCCAGTCGCAGCATCCCCCGGGCAGCAGCGGCCACTCCCCAGCTGCGTCTGAACTGGAACATTTTCAGCCAGTCCTGGGCCACCTTGCGTCTAGGCCTGGGGCAAACGCCCGCGGTGTCCCGCTCGATTGTCGGCAACTCGTGGTTCTGGTTTGTCGGGGCGATCTACCTGACGCAGATTCCGGCCTACGCCAAAGAGTGGCTGTACGGCGATGAAACCGTGGTAACGCTGATTCTGACAGTGTTTTCGGTGGGCATCGCGACAGGCTCGATGCTCTGCGAAAAGCTCTCCGGGCGCAAAGTGGAGATCGGCCTGGTGCCGTTCGGCTCGTTCGGTCTGACGGTGTTTGGCCTGCTGCTATGGTGGCACTCCGGCGGTTTCCCGCAGAACGTCCAGGCCAATGACTGGATCGCGGTGCTCAGCTACGGTCCGGCCTGGTGGGTGCTGATCGATATTCTTGGCCTGGGTATTTTTGGCGGATTCTATATCGTGCCGCTGTACGCATTGATCCAGTCGCGCACCGCCGAGAACGAGCGGGCGCGGGTGATTGCGGCGAACAACATTCTCAATGCCTTGTTCATGGTGGTCTCGGCGATTGTTTCGATCGTGCTGCTGAGTTTCGCCAAGTTGTCGATCCCGCAGTTGTTCCTGGTGGTGTCGCTGTTGAACATCGCTGTAAACACCTACATCTTCAAAATCGTTCCCGAGTTCAGCATGCGCTTCATGGTCTGGCTGCTCAGTCATTCCATGTACCGCGTCAAGCATCGAAATCTCGACCTGATCCCCGATGAGGGCGCAGCGCTGCTGGTCTGCAATCATGTCTCGTTTGTCGACGCCTTGCTGATTGGTGGTGCGGTGCGTCGGCCGATTCGCTTTGTGATGTATTACAAGATCTACAACCTGCCGGTGTTGAACTTCATCTTCCGCACTGCTGGGACCATTCCGATTGCCGGACGCCAAGAAGATATTCAGATCTACGAAAGAGCCTTCAAGAGGATCGCCCAGTACCTGAAAGACGGCGAACTGGTGTGCATCTTTCCAGAAGGCAAGTTGACCTCCGATGGTGAGATCAATGAGTTCAAGAGCGGACTGACTCGCATACTGGAAGAGACGCCAGTGCCGGTGATCCCGTTGGCCTTGCAGGGTTTGTGGGGCAGTTTCTTCAGTCGCGATCCGGGCAAGGGGCTCTTTCGTCGACTCTGGTCGCGGGTGACGTTGGTGGCGGGGCCGGCGGTAGCCGTGGAAGTCGCGGAGCCGGCGCACTTGCAGGCGTTGGTTGGGCAGCTGCGGGGAACGGTTCGCTAGTTTCTGTGCGCATAAAAAATGCCCGCATCGCTGCGGGCATTTTTGTTTCTATTTTACGGCTTCAAGCGGCGCTGACCTTCAGGCCCACCAACCCGGCAATGATCAACGCCACGCTGGCCAACCGGAACAGCGCCATGGACTCACCAAACAGAATGATTCCTGCGATCACCGTACCGACCGCGCCAACACCCGTCCAGATCGCGTAGGCGGTGCCCAGCGGCAGTTCTTTCATGGCCAGGCCAAGCAAGCCAAGGCTGACAGCCATGGCGGCAATGGTCAGAGCGGTAGGAAGAGGGCGGCTGAAACCGTCGGTGTATTTCAGGCCGACGGCCCAGCCAACTTCGAACAGGCCGGCGAAAAACAGAATGATCCAGGACATGAAGGACCTCCATCGAATGACGGGGTCGTCCCCAGATTAATGACTCGATTGAGCCGCGAGGTCGTCCTCGCGATGCGCAGTATAGTGCCCATTATTAACCTGGGGATCAAGTTTTCCCGATCAGTCCGTTGCTTGTTGAGCGGCCAGTTCGCGGTCCTGCTTTTCGCTCATCCGGCGGAAATACGTCGACAGCAGCGCCCCGGAAATGTTGTGCCAAACGCTGAACAGGGCGCTCGGGACTGCCGCCAATGGTGAAAAGTGCGCGCTGGCCAGTGCCGCGCCCAAGCCTGAGTTCTGCATGCCAACTTCCAGCGCCAGGGATTTGCGTTGTGCGAGTGGCAACTTGAACAGACGTCCGGTGAAGTAACCGAGCAGAAAGCCAAAGCTGTTGTGCAGCATCACCACGGCCATGATCAGCAGGCCGGACTCGGCAATCTTCGCTTGGCTGGCGGCAACCACTGCGGTAACGATGATCACGATGCTCACCACCGAGATCAGCGGCAATACCTCAACAGCATGTCGAACCCGTGCACCGAGCACGCGCTGGGCGATAACCCCGAGCACGATCGGCAGCAGTACCACTTGCAGGATCGACCAGAACAACTCCATGAACGATACCGGCAACCAGGCCGATGCCAGCAGCCAGATCAGCGCCGGGGTCAGCAGCGGGGCAAGTAGGGTGGTGACAGCGGCGATGGCCACCGACAACGCCAGGTCGCCGCGGGCCAACCAGGTCATCACATTCGATGAAGTACCGCTTGGGCAGCAACCCACCAGAATCACCCCGACGGCGATTTCCGCCGGCAGGTGGAATACCTGACAGAGCAACCAGGCCACGCCCGGCATGATCACGAAGTGTGCAACGACACCCAGGGCGACACGCCATGGATGGCGGGCGACCTCAGCGAAGTCTTCCATCTTCAAGGTCAGGCCCATGCCGAACATCACCAGTCCCAGCAGCGGCACGATGGCGCCTTTCAAACCGATAAACCAACTCGGTTGCCAGAAGGCCAGCACGGCGAAAATCAGCACCCAGTAAGCGAAGGTGTTTCCGACAAAGCGACTCAATGCAGCCAGTGCACGCATGGCCTGTTCCTTGTTATTCAATAAAACCACAGGTCCAATGTGGGAGCGGGCTTGCTCGCGATGAGGCACTTACATTCAACAGTGATGTTGACTGATAGTTCGCCATCGCGAGCAAGCCCGCTCCCACATTAGATTTTCGTTGCTCACCCCAATAGTGCGGCGGCTCTTAGATACCCTGCGGAAGCTCTTCGCCGCCCAGTGCGTCGACCAGCATCGGGAGGAATTCGCCGAAGGTCAGCATCATCAAGGTGAAGCTGGCGTCCTGCTGGCCTAAGTCATCGTCGCCGCCGTCTTGTTCCGCCTGATCCTGCAGCAGGTCTTCGAACTTCAGGCGCTTGACCACCATCTTGTCGTCGAGCACAAAAGACAGTTTGTCTTGCCAGGCCAGAGACAGCTGAGTCACCACTTTGCCAGTGCTCAGGTGCAGCTGGATTTCTTCGCTGGTCAGGTCCTGACGTTTGCAACGAACGATGCCGCCGTCTTCATGGGTATCGCGCAGTTCGCATTCGTCGAGCACGAAGAAGCCGTCCGCAGCCTTTTGGGTTTTTACCCAGTCGGTCATGGTCGCGCTTGGGGCGATTTTCACGGTCAGCGGGCGAACCGGCAGCGAGCCGATCACTTCACGCAGCGTCGACAGCAGGTCTTCGGCACGTTTCGGGCTGGAAGCGTTGACCAGGATCAGACCCTGTTTTGGCGCAATGGCAGCGAACGTGGCTGAGCGACGGATAAAGGCGCGGGGCAGGAAGGCCTGGATGATTTCATCCTTGAGCTGATCACGCTCCTTCTTGTAGACCTTGCGCATTTGCTCCGCTTCGATCTCTTCGACCTTTTCTTTCAGTGCGTCACGAACGACGCTGCCCGGCAAAATACGTTCTTCCTTGCGCGCGGCGATCAGCAGGAAGTCCTGGCTGACGTGCACCAGAGGTGCATCTTCGCCCTTGCCGAACGGCGCGACGAAACCGTAGGTGGTCAACTCCTGGCTTGCACATGGACGCGCCAGTTTGGTGGCCAGTGCGGTTTCCAGCGCCTCAGCATCAAAAGGCAGATCTTGGGTCAGGCGATAGATAAGCAGGTTTTTGAACCACATGGGGTGAATCTCTCCTTTATACAAAGGGGGGCATTATTCGCTTCGAAGCTCCATAGGCCAACCCTTCCTAAGCCTTTGGAAGGCCTGAAAAAATTATATTTAAAAAGTGCTTGCCAGAGGTTGGGTCGCTCCGTAGAATGCGCGCCACACCGAAAGTGAAGGGTGATTAGCTCAGCTGGGAGAGCATCTGCCTTACAAGCAGAGGGTCGGCGGTTCGATCCCGTCATCACCCACCATTACTTTTAGTGTTACGCGCAGCGGTAGTTCAGTCGGTTAGAATACCGGCCTGTCACGCCGGGGGTCGCGGGTTCGAGTCCCGTCCGCTGCGCCATATTCGGTAACCTGGAACGCTGAACGCCAGGTCACCACAGGAAGCCCGCCTAGTGCGGGCTTTTTGCTGTCTACTTTTTGTGTTAAAGCGCAATGTTTCGTCGGATTTCAGCTTTTTTAATAAATTTATTATTTAAATCAGCACGTTATGAAAATCTGTGAGAGAATGCGCCCCGCATCGAAGGTGAAGGGTGATTAGCTCAGCTGGGAGAGCATCTGCCTTACAAGCAGAGGGTCGGCGGTTCGATCCCGTCATCACCCACCATTACTTTTAGTGTTACGCGCAGCGGTAGTTCAGTCGGTTAGAATAC
>NZ_JBLYED010000029.1:0-79018 GCF_048515765.1 Pseudomonas sp. H11T01
TTTTTGCCGATGTCGATACCCAGAAGCGTTACGGTGTTCATGAGAGATCCTCCTTCGGTAAAGAGAGAGCCTCGGCAAGTTTAGACTCGCCGAGGTTCTCACCGGGCTGACCATCTCATTAGGTCTTCGCCCCGAGCGTACGGCACCTCGCCAAGGCTCGGTGTTCCCTCGCTCCGGCGTCCATCATGGGGCGCCGCAATGCGGCGGAGTCAGCTTCGCTGACGGCGCTACGCGCCAACCCCCTGATGAACACCTCCACTCGGCCTGCCGAAGGGGCGGGTGGATCAAGATCACAGTCAAAAGCCAAAGCCCGGCGTTTGACAAAAGTGCCTCGCCGTAAGGGCGAAACCCTAAGTAGCCGTTACCGCAGAAATGGATATGTACTCGGTAAAAATCACCGGCAGCCATTACCCAGAAACGGATAAGTACACTGTCAAAGCAGGTCCAACCTGGCACCCGGCAGCCTCACTCCTTCTCCAACCCACCCCCCGCCGTCACCACCTGAACACTCATGCGTGGTGTCGCCAAATCCAGCCCAGCCTCATCCAGATGCCGCTTGAGCGACAAATTGAACGCCCGGGAAACCTCCCATTGTTTGATCGGTGCAGTCTTGAAACGCGCCCGCAAAATCGCGCTACCGGACTCGAAACTCTCCACACCCTGAATCTCCAGCGGTGACCAGATATTGCGACGTTGCAACGGATCCGTACGCATTTTCTGCCCGACCTCGCGCATCAGTTTGATCGCGTCGTCGATTTCCATGTTGTAGGGAACCGCCACCCTGAAGATCGCGTAGCCGAATTCGCGCGAGTAGTTCTTGATGCTTTTGATTTCGCTGAACGGAATCGTGTGGACGATACCGTCGATGTCCCGCAGGCGCACGGTGCGGATGGTCAGGCCCTCGACGGTGCCGAGGTGGCCGCCGACGTCCACGTAGTCGTCGATGGCCAGGGAATCTTCGATGATGATGAACAAGCCAGTGATCAGGTCAGCGACCAGCGACTGGGCGCCGAAACCGATGGCCAGACCGATTACCCCGGCACCGGCCAGCAGTGGGGTGACGTTCATGCCCATGTTTGCCAGTGCGACGATCAACGCAATGATGAAAATCGCCACGAATAGCACGTTGCGGATCAGCGGCATCATGGTTTGCGCGCGGGCATTGGCCAGGCCTTTGCGTGAGCGGGTCAGGGCGTGATGCACGGCGGTGTCGCTGAGGATCCAGATCAGCCAGGCGAAGATCAGCGTGCCGCCGAGGCTGAACAGTTTGACGCTGATTTCGTGACCTTCGCCTTCAGTAAAGCGGATCAGCGACATGCCCCAGACGCGTAGCCCGAGCTCGATAAACGTCAGCCACACCACCAGATGCGCGAGGGTATAGAAGAAACTCTTAAGACGTTCCGAATACAGCGCATGGCGTTTGTGCCCGCGATGGGGTTTGAGCGCATGGCGGCGTACCAGCCCGTTGATCACCATGCACAACACCAGCAGCACGGTGCAGATGAGTGACTGGCGCAGCGCGGTGCTGGTATCGCCGGCCGAGACGAACGTGGCGAACAGCGAAATCGCCACCAGCACCAGTGCTGGCAAGTACCAGAAGGTTCCGAGAATATCGATGGTGTCGCTTAGGGCACGACGGGTCAGGCGTCGTGACAACGGCTGGTTGCGGATCAAATGTGCGATCGGCCGCCGGAAACGCAGGATGAACATCCCGGTGGACAGCGCCGCCAGCACATTGGCGAAGGTCGCGGCGGTATGCGCCAGATGGCTGCCCAGACTGGCCACCAGACGTGGGTCGTTCAAGGCTTCGCCGAAGGCGGCAAAGCTGCCGATCAGCCACAGCAGGCGGAAGGCCTGATGCCGAAGGATGTACAACGCACGGTGCCGGTGTGGGCCGTCGAGCACGGAAAACGCCACTACGCAGACCGCCGAAAAACAGGTGCCGACCACCAGTGCGTAAGCCAGCACCATCGCCAGGTCTTTACCCAGTGACGAAGGCAGGGCGTAACTCATGTAGACAGTGATCAATAGCGCGATCAGCCAAGGACCCAGCTTGCGCAAGGCAAAGCGCAGCATGTCCCAGGTCTTGGGATGTTGCGGTAATTCTTCGGTGAGACCGAAGCGCAACCGCACCCGATGGCTGAGCCAGATCAGCGCAGCCGCCAGCAGGCTCCAGAGCATCAGAATCAAGGCAAACCCGAAAATAATGGGCAGCCATTCGCTGGCCGGCAACATCAATGCCACCAGTTCGTCCTGGGCCAGATCGAACTCCTCTGACCACAGGGTGATGGGGCTGTCGGCGCCGGAGAACTGCTTCTCGAAACTGGCCAATGTGCCGCCGATCAACCCGAGCACACCTTCTTCGGTAGCGGGTTGGGCCTTTTTGGTGGCGTCGCGAAGTTTCTTCAGGTCGGTCAGCAGTTTCGCGCGTTGCTGGTCGTTCTCCAGCGACTTGATGACTTCATCCAGTGATTGCCCAAGGGGTTCCTCTGCCTGCGGCTGGGTTTTCGCCGAGCTGTTGAGCAGACTTGGCAGACCGACAGCCTGGGCTGGAACGATAGGGAGCAGCATCAACAGGCAGATGAGGAGACAAGAGGGCAGGGCGAAAAGACGAGCGAACACTAGGCGGTCAACCTCGAGAAGTGCGGATCGACCGAGTGTACGAGGCACTTAAAACCAATGCGAGCGCACCGAGTGCTTTTATTCGTTGAGTTTGGCGAGGATTTTGAAAACCACGGTGGCGAGAATCAGCAGCATGCCGATCCACATACTGAAGATGCCAGCGTTTTTATCGCGGAAGTTGAAACCAATGGCCAGCAGGATCATGCCTGCCAGGATCGGAATGAGCATGGAGTGGAACGCAGACATCGAGATCATGGCGACTGCCTTGTCGAAGGGGATGAACCAAGTCTAGGTGGCTTTCTCGTATCCTGGGTTGGTGTGTTTCAGAAGTGAATCAGGGCGCCGTCGGGCGCCCTGGTCTCGACATGCGTGGCTTACGGCAAATCGCGGCTGGCGTAGAACGCACTGAGCACTTTCACCAGATGCGCCAGGTCATGGCTGCCGCACAGTTCACGGATGGAATGCATGGCAAAGGTCGGCAGGCCGATGTCCACCGTGCGCACCCCAAGGTGGCTGGCGGTGATCGGGCCGATGGTCGAGCCACAGGCCATGTCGCTGCGCACCACGAAGCTTTGCACCGGCACTTCTTCAGCCATGCACAGATGGCGGAAGAAGCCCGCGGTTTCGCTGTTGGTGGCGTAGCGCTGGTTGCTGTTGACCTTGATCACCGGGCCGGCATTGAGTTTCGGGCCGTGGTTGGCGTCGTGTTTGTCGGCGTAGTTCGGATGTACGCCGTGGGCATTGTCGGCCGAGACCAGCAGCGATTTCTGAATGGTCCGTACGAACTCGTCGCCTTCTGGCAGCAAGCGGCGCAGGGTTTGCTCAAGCATCGGGCCATCGGCGCCACAGGCGGAGCAAGAGCCGACTTCTTCATGATCATTGCAGACCAGTACGCAGGTTTCGTCGGTCTCGGCGGTGAGCAAGGCTTGCAGGCCGGCGTAGCAGGACAGCAGGTTGTCCAGGCGTGCGCCAGCGATGAAGTCGCCATGCAGGCCGATGATCGCGGCGCTTTGGGTGTCGTAGAAACTCAGCTCGTAATCGAGCACCACGTCGGCGTTCAGGCCATGTTCCCGAGCCAGCTGGTCGGTCAATACGGCGCGGAAGTCCACGCGCTCATCGCCGGCAAACTGCGCGAGGATCGGTGGCAGTTCGGTTTGGGCGTTGATTGCCCAGCCAAGGTTGGCTTCGCGATTGAGGTGAATCGCCAGGTTGGGGATAGTGGCGATCGGCAGTTTGAAGTCGATCAACTGGCTCTCGACCTTGCCGTCACGGCGGAAGGTCACGCGACCGGCCAGGGACAGATCACGATCGAACCACGGGGCGAGCAGGGCGCCGCCATAGACTTCGACACCCAGTTGCCAGAAGCCCTGGCGTTGCAGTTCAGGCTGCGGTTTTACGCGCAGGCACGGGCTGTCGGTGTGCGCCCCCACCATGCGAATACCGCCGTGCAGCGGCGAGTGCCGGCCGAGCTTGAACGCGACGATAGAGGAGTCGTTACGGGTAACGTAGTAGCGACCATTGGTTTCAGTGGTCCAGGGCTCGCGCTCATCAAGGCGCTGATAACCCGCCGCTTCCAGGCGCTGAACAAGGCTGGCAGTGGCATGAAACGGGGTAGGGGAGGCCTTGAGGAAGTCGATCAGGCCTTGGTTCAACTCTTCGCGCATAAGTAACTCCAGACAGCAGTGGCGGGAGTTTACCGTATTGACTGAGAAATTGGGGCTAGCGCAGACCTTGTGGGAGCGGGCTTGCTCGCGATGAGGGTCTTACATTCAACACTCATGCTGCCTGACAGTCCGCTATCGCGAGCAAGCCCGCTCCCACAGTAGATCGTCTTCACGCTTTAAAACGGTGCCGGGCACTCGAAACGCAGACGTTCGCCACTTTGCGGGTGAGTGAAGCTGAGCATGCTCGCGTGCAGACACAACCGTGGCCAGGCGGCCAGGGCTTGCGGGTGGGCGTAGAGCCCGTCACCCAGCAGCGGGTGGCCGATGGAGAGCATGTGCACGCGCAATTGGTGCGAACGGCCGGTGATCGGCGTCAGTTCAACCCTGCACCAATCGCCGCAACGCTCCAGCACGCGCCAGAAAGTCAGCGCGTTTTTGCCGAACTCATGGTCCACCACATGCCGTGGTTTGGTCGGTGGGTCATAGCGCAGCGGCAAGTCGATGCTACCGCTGTCCAGTTCCGGTTGGCCCCAGCAGAGAGCGGTGTAGGCTTTTTCGGTTTCGCGGTCGTGAAATTGCCGAGACAACTCGCGGTGAGTGTCAGGATCACGAGCCAGCAGGATGATGCCGGAGGTTTCCCAGTCCAGGCGATGGACGATTCGCGCTTCCGGGTAGCCGTTTTCTTGCAGGCGGGTGATCAGGCAGTCCTTGTTGTCATCGGCCCGGCCGGGCACGGAAAGCAGCAGGGTAGGCTTGTCCACCACCAGAACGGCGGCGTCCTGATGGATGATACGGATATTCGACAACGGCATTAAAACAGCCTCGTAACAAACGCCAACGGCGACTCAGGCCCTTCAAACCCCTCTGTAGGAGCCGAGCTTGCTCGCGATGCAGGCAACTCGGTGAATCTGGAACACCGGGTTGATTCTATCGCGAGCAAGCTCGGCTCCTACAACGGGCAGAAGGAACCTGAGCCGCCGTGGCTCCAGCTGGATCGATCAGCGATCAGGCAGGGTGATATTGAGTTCCAGAATCGAGCAGCTGCCCTGGTTTTCCAGAGCGACTTGCACGTCGTCGGACCCGATATTGACGTACTTGCGTATCACCTCGACCAATTCCTTCTGCAAGGCTGGCAGGTAATCCGGGGTGGTGCGTTGGCCGCGTTCGTGCGCCACGATGATCTGTAGACGCTCTTTCGCGACCGACGCGGTATTTACCTTTTTGGTGGCACGAAAGAAGTCAAAAATGTTCATTGTTTAATTGCCTCCAAACAGGCGCTCGAAGAATCCCTTCTTCTGTGCATCGAGGAAACGATGCTCCACGGTTTTGCCCAGAAGACGATCGACGGCATCGCTGTACGCCTGACCGGCGTCGCTTTGGTCGTCGAGGATCACAGGCACGCCCTGGTTCGAAGCCTTGAGTACCGCTTGGGATTCCGGGATGACACCCAGCAGGGCCACCGCGAGAATGTCTTTGACGTCTTCGACGCCGAGCATTTCGCCCTTGCTCACACGCTCCGGGTTGTAGCGGGTCAGCAGCAAGTGTTCCTTGATCGGCTCTTCGCCTTTTTCAGCGCGGCGCGATTTGCTGGCCAGCAGGCCCAGCATGCGGTCGGAGTCACGTACCGAGGACACTTCCGGGTTGGTCACGATGATCGCTTCATCAGCGAAGTACATGGCCAGGTGAGCGCCGGTCTCGATGCCTGCAGGTGAGTCGCAGACGACGTATTCGAAGGTCTGTTTGAGTTCCATCAGAACTTTTTCGACGCCGTCTTTGGTCAACGCTTCTTTGTCACGCGTCTGGCTTGCGGCCAGCACGTAGAGGTTTTCCAGACGTTTGTCTTTGATCAGGGCTTGCTGCAGGTTCGCTTCGCCGTTGACCACGTTGACGAAGTCGTACACCACGCGGCGTTCACAGCCCATGATCAGGTCGAGGTTACGCAAACCGACGTCGAAGTCGACGATGACTGTTTTGTGACCGCGCAGAGCGAGGCCGGTACCGATAGCGGCGCTGGTGGTGGTCTTACCCACACCACCCTTGCCGGATGTAACCACGAGAATCTTGGCCAAGGTGTTTCACCCCTAAGGAAAAAGGACTTTTAGCCCCTGAAAAACATCTCTTGAAAACTACTGCAGTCGAACAGCCTTGGCTGAAATTCGGTTTGAAGCGGGTTTACCTTCGGTAAAGCCTGCTTTTCGCCGATTTCCTACTTCGTTTGAGCCGTTTTCGCTACGTTTTAGAGATGCTTGGAAAATGCGGCAGTATCCGTTAAAGACGAGTGATGTTCAACACGTCACCCGACAGGCTGACCTGAACGCCGGAGCCCCATAGCGGATCGCGGCGTAAGTCTTCGGAAACCTTGTATTGGCCGGCGATCGACACCAGTTCGGCACTCAATTGCTGACAAAAAATTCTGGCCTTGGTGTCGCCCTTGACCCCAGCCAGGGCGCGACCGCGCATGGGACCGTATACATGGATGTTGCCATCGGCGAGAAGTTCCGCGCCGGGACTGACCGAGGAAACCACCACCAGATCGCCACCCTGGGCGTAAATTTGCTGCCCGCCGCGTACGGGCGAGGTGATGATTTTGGTTGGTTTAATGGTCGGTTCCGGCGGTTTTTCCGGTTTTTTCTTCTCGCCTTCGTGCGGATCGAGCGGACGCTCCCGAGCACCGGACGGTGGCAACACCGGAAGATCCACCGCAATGGCGGCGGCGATGTCTTCGATGCGGCTGGCGCGGATGGCCAGCGTGCGCAGGCCATGCTGGCGGCAGATGCGCATCAGACCAGGCAGGTCGACGGCGCCTTCGGTGGCCGGCAGTTTGTCCAGGGCCAGCACCAGCGGGGCATTGCTGAAGAAGTTCGGCGCTTGGGCGACCTTCGCGGCCAGCTGGCGATCGAGGCCTTCGAGGTCATTGCGGGCCAGTTCCAGCACCGTAATGGCGAGCATGCTGCCCTTCAACTGGAACACAGGATCTTGGTCTAGCGGTTCGGTTTGGCTCATGGTCGGCATTAAACGGCTTGTCACTAAAAGTGCCGAGACTTATAGCGAGAACGCCCGCGGGCCGCAACCCGGGTCGAACCGTTGTAGAATGCGCGACCTTGTTGTCTGTCCGGAATCTGTAATGGATCGCCCGCGTTTTCGAGCTGCATTTTTTCTTCCGCGTTTCTGGCCACTGTGGTTTGGCCTCGGCCTGCTGTGGCTGATCGTTCAGTTGCCGTATCCGGTGCTGCTGAAGATCGGTCGCGCTCTGGGTGCATTGATGTATCGGGTGGCCGGCGACCGACGGCGCATTGCCAGGCGCAACCTGGAGCTGTGTTTCCCGGAAAAGTCCGCCGCCGAGCGTAAACGGCTGCTCAAGGAGAACTTCGCCTCCACCGGCATCGCCTTTTTCGAAATGGCCATGAGTTGGTGGTGGTCCAAACCGCGTCTGGCGCGCCTGGCCCATGTCGAAGGGCTGGAGCATCTCAAGCAAGCCCAGCGCGAGGGCAAGGGCGTGATCCTGATGGCCCTGCATTTCACCACGCTGGAAGTCGGCGCGGCCTTGCTCGGTCAGCAGCACACCATCGACGGCATGTACCGCGAGCATAAGAACCTGTTATTCGACTTTATTCAGCGCCGTGGTCGCGAGCGGCACAACCTCGATTCCCTAGCGGTGGAGCGCGATGACGTGCGCGGCATGCTCAAGCTGCTGCGTGCCGGCCGCGCGATCTGGTATGCGCCGGATCAGGACTACGGCGCCAAGCAAAGCCTGTTCGTGCCGCTATTCGGCATTCAGGCGGCGACGGTCACCGCCACCAGTAAGTTCGCTCGACTGGGTAAAGCGCTGGTGGTGCCTTTTACCCAGGAACGTCTGGCCGATGGCAGCGGTTACCGCTTGGTCATCCATCCGCCGATGACGCAGTTCCCGGGGGAGAGTGAAGAGGCCGATTGTCTGCGGATCAACCAGTGGGTCGAGGGGGCGCTGCGCGAATGTCCAGAGCAATATCTCTGGGCCCATCGACGCTTCAAGAGCCGGCCGCCAGGTGAGCCGAAGTTGTATGAGAAACGTGGCTGACGCAATACCGTTAGATTGATTGTCCCCAAGCGCCATGGAGTGTTGCGATGAGTTCAGCTGAACCGGTCACAGGTTTGATTCTTTCCGGCGGTGGGGCTCGGGCGGCATATCAGGTAGGGGTGTTGGCGGCGATTGCCGAGTTGTTGCCAGCGGGTGCACCGAACCCGTTTCCGGTGATCGTTGGCACTTCTGCCGGCGCGATCAATGCGGTCAGCCTGGCCAGTGGGGCGATGGATTTCGCTGGTGCGATCTATCGGCTGACGGAGTTCTGGCAAGGCTTTCGCAGCCGTCAGGTGATGCGCAGCGATTGGCCGGGGGTGATCAGCCAGGCCACTCGGTTTGTCGGGCATAGCTTGCTGGGGCTGGGCGCTCACGTGCCGGTGGCGCTGATCAATAGCTCGCCGTTACGGCGTTTGTTGAACCGCAAGCTTCATTTGTCCGGGATCGACGAAGCCATCCGGCAAAAGCAATTGCAGGCGGTGGCGGTCACGGCTTTCGGCTATGAGTCCGGCCAGGCGGTAACCTTCTACCAAGGCAGCGGCACTATTGAGGCCTGGCTACGTCATCGGCGTATCGGCGTGCCGACTCAACTGACGGTCGAACACTTGCTGGCCAGTTCAGCGATCCCGTTGTTGTTCGCTCCGGTCAAAATCGGGCCGGAATATTTTGGTGACGGTGCTGTGCGTCAGTCCGCGCCGATCAGTCCGGCATTGCACCTGGGGGCAAGTCGGGTGCTGGTGGTCGGGGTCAGCGGTAACCCTCGAGGGTTCGACCCTCAGAATCCGTTGCAGCGCACGTACACCGGGCAACAGCCGACGCTGGCGCAGATCGGTGGGCACATGCTCAACAGTACCTTCATTGACAGCCTGGAAAGTGACATTGAGTTGCTTCAGCGTCTGAATCAATTCAGCCATTTGCTGCCAGCGGGAGTGCCGAGCCGCAGTCTTGGGGTGACACCGGTGGATGTATTGGTGATTGCCCCTAGCCAGCCGATCGATGAAATCGCTGCGCGGCATCGGCAAGAATTGCCGGCCGCCTTGCGATTGTTCCTGCGCGGGCCGGGTGCGACCAAGACCAGTGGTGCGGGGGTCCTCAGCTATTTGCTGTTCGAGTCGGGGTATTGCAGCGAACTGATCGAACTTGGTCGTCGCGATGCCTTGGCCAAGCGCGAGGAGTTGTGCCGGTTTTTGGGATTGCCGGTGTTTGCCACGTTGCCTTGAAATCTGTAGTGCTGCAATCGCGAGCAAGCCCGCTCCCACATTAGATATGCGCTGTGCCACAAATGGGTGGCACACCTTCAATCCAGTGTGGGAGCGGGCTTGCTCGCGATGGGGACCTGATTGGCACCGCAAAATGTTTGTCAGGCGGTCAACCGATCATCCCGAAAATCCCGCAGTGCCTGTTCGATCTCTTCCCGAGTGTTCATCACGAATGGCCCGTATTGCACGATCGGCTCGCCCAGGGGCTTGCCGGCGATCAGCAGCACCTTCGCACCTGACGGGCTGCTCAGTTGCAACTCACCTTCATCCGAGAGCCGAATCAGCTTACTGGCGCCGACACTTTGCGCCTGTCCCGGCAGCTCCACCTGGCCTTCGTAAACATACAGCAGCGCACGATGGCCGTCGGGCAGGCGAGGGCTGATGCGACCGCCCGCTGGCAGATGGAAGTCAAAGTAATGAGGCTCGGTATCCGGACGCAGGACTGCACCGGTTTGTTGAATCTGACCGTCATCGAACTGACCGGCGATCACCACCACCTCGACACCCTCTGCGGTTTTCACCCGTGGGATATCTGCCGGCTGAATATCCCGATAGCTGGCGGTGTCGAGTTTGTGTTTACCCGGCAGGTTCAGCCACAGCTGGAAACCGCGCATCACGCCTTCTTCCTGCTCCGGCATTTCACTGTGAATGATGCCCTTTGCCGCGGTCATCCATTGCACGCCGCCGCCCTCCAGCAGGCCGACATTGCCCAGATGGTCTTCGTGGCGCATGCGACCTTCGAGCATGTAGGTCACGGTTTCAAAACCACGGTGGGGATGCGGTGGGAAGCCGGCGATGTAATCGTCAGGATTTTCCGAGCCAAATTCATCGAGCATCAGGAAGGGATCGAAACGCTCGACGCCCTGGCCACCGAAAACCCGGGTCAGTTTCACCCCAGCACCGTCGGATGCGGGCTGGCCGGTATGAATGCTCAGTACTTTGCGAAATTGAGTCATCAGTGCAACTCCTGATCAAGTGTGAATGGCGACATGCTATGCCAAGCGGATTGATCAATGGTTGCGAATTTTGCGGGGTTGTTATCGGGTTGTTCGATGTTTATTGTCTCGAAGATCGTTCCCACGCTCTGCGTGGGAATACATCCTGTGACGCTCCGCGTCACTGCCGAAGATGGACGCGGAGCGTCCGCGGCGGCATTCCTTTGCTGCGCGTGGGAACGATCAACGATCATAGATCGGCACTATCAATCAGAAGTGGTACTTCACCAGCAAGCTCGTGGCGCTCTGATTGGTTGTGAAGTCTTTCGTGTCTTGGATGGCGTACTTGTTCTTCCAGTAGTCGTACTCGACACCGACGTACAACTGCTTCTCGCCCCAGTGCAAGGCTTTGCCCAAGTCGTACTTGATCTGTGGGTTGAAGTGCAGGTTGGCGTGGTAGGTGCCTTGGCTGTTCTTGTCGTTGTCGACCACCCAGTCCATGAAACCGTCGATCAGCACGCTGGAGTTGCCCACCGGGATGGTGTAGGACCAGACCGGGGTGATCTGCCAGATGTTGTTACCCGGTCGTTTGTCGTCGGTATGGCGATTGTAGAAGTTCAGCTGGAAGTAATCGAAACCAGGAATGGCCAGGTCGAAGCCCGGACCGATCAGGTAGGAGTTGACATCGCCTTCACCGGTCTCGTAGGTCATGGCCAGCAGGACGTCCTTGATCGGGCCGAATTCGAGTTTCTGGTCGAAGATTTTACCGAACGACAGACGCGGGCTGAACTCACCATAGTAGGTGTTATTGCCGACGTAGGCGTCAGGTTTGCCGTTGTAGAAAATCTTGTCGATGAACAGGAAGTTGTCCCCGTATTTCCAGGCATCGGCGTGCTCGAAGGTCACGGTTTGCTGGATACTCGGGTTGATTTTAAAGTCTTTGCCGTAGAGATAGGTCAGGCTGTTGTTCTGCCATTGCAGCAGATCGCCGGCCATGGCTTGGCCCCCAGCCAGCAAGGATCCGGCAAGCATCAGGCTTGTACACGTACGTTTCATTCGGTTGCTCCTAAAGTAGGTTGATCCACGTTTTTTTAAAAGTTGGCGCTCTGGTGTGGCGCCTTTTATCGTTGCGGTAAAAGTCATCCAATCGGTCAGCTTTACTGCTGTTAGCAAGAGCTGAGCCAAGGCGAAAGAAACAAAAAAACTCCCGCTCGGCTGCCTGAAAACAGTCGATTGAGAGTTGGTTTGGGTTGGCCTCGGGACTAACCAGTGCCGGGATAAGTTGGCTTTTTGGTCAGGTTTTAAATCTGGAGTTTTTTTTAGAGCAGATTCGGGCGGCCGCGGAGAATACTGGCTCGCGCGACGCGGCTCAAGTGCCCCGGAACAGAGCACCTGCGACAACATTGGGGCACGGTTGCGGGCCATCTCAGGCGTACGCCTTGAGAAGCAGTCCGCTGCTGCGCAGCAGGCTGGAGTGTGTTCGCTTCATCGTGTTGCTCCTTATTATTTTTATTGTTAAGGCGCAGACAGCCGCTGACTGCGACCTGGCGTGCAGCCAGGTCCGTCTGTTATGGGTGTGTTGGAGTTAGGTGTTTCAGGTTCAGCACGGTCTCTCGTAGCAGCTGCCGAAGGCTGCGTCCGGCTGCGCCGCAGTCGTAATCCCTGGTTCCACGGTTTGTCTGGAATACCGCAGTGCTTGGTTTTACGACTACTGCGTAGCCGGACGCAGGCTTCGCCAGCTGCTCCGGTTCGCTTAACCTCTTAACTGGTCGAAGCCCGTTCGCCACAGGGTCTCAGTTAGTCCTGGCTCCCTGGGCAATCCAGGCGCCGATCAGGTCACGTTCCTGCTGGGTCATCTGCGTGATGTTGCCCAGCGGCATGATCTGAGAGGCGACGGCCTGGGCCTGAATCCTCGGTGCCAGTTGTTGGATCTGCTGCGGGGTATCGAACATCACACCGGCGGGAGCTGCACTGAACAGTGGGCTGGTCGGCTTGGCCGAATGGCACACGGCGCAGCGTTCCTGAATCACGCTGTGAACTTTGTTGAAGTCCGGGCCGCTGGCGTTGGCAGTTGAAGCTTGCGCCGGTGCCGCAGCAGGTGTTGCTGGTGTCGCTTCAGGTTTGGCGCCACTGATGGCTGTTTCAGGAATCGGCTGATACTCGATCTTCGCCGGGGCCTTGGCCACATCAGGTGCGCTCGACATCTGCGCCGGACCGGTCACGTAAGCCAGGCTGATCATGCCCAGTGCCGCAACAGGCAAGGTCCAGGCGAACTTGTGGCTGTTGTGACGGGTATTGAAGTAGTGACGCACCAACACCGCCAGCACCGCGATCCCAGCGAGGATCAGCCAGTTGTATTGGCTGCCATAGGTGCTCGGGAAGTGGTTGCTGATCATGATGAACAGCACCGGCAAGGTGAAGTAGTTGTTGTGCCGCGAACGCAGCAGGCCTTTGGCCGGCAGCGCCGGATCGGGCGTGCGGTTCTCGGCGATGGCGGCGACCAGCGCGCGTTGTGCCGGCATGATGATGCGGAACACGTTACCGACCATGATGGTGCCGATGATGGCGCCGACATGCAGGTACGCACCACGACCGCTGAACACTTTGCTGAAGCCATACGCCGCGGCGATCAACAGCACGAACAGGATCAGACCGAGCAGGGCAGGGCGTTTGCCCAGGGCCGAGTCGCACAGAAAGGAGTAGACGAACCAGCCGACGAACAACGAGCCAATGCCCAACAGCACGCCTTCAGGACCGCTCAAGCTGCTGCCCGGTGCCAGTAGATACAGTGTCGGGTTGGAGTAGAACACCACGCACAGCAGCGCAACGCCCGACATCCAGGTGAAATAGGCCTCCCATTTGAACCAGTGCAGGTTGTCCGGCATGGTCGGTGGGGCCAGTTTGTATTTTTCCAGGTGATAGATACCGCCACCGTGGATCGCCCACAAATCGCCGGCCAGCCCCTCTTTCGGGTTGACCCGGTTGAGGTTGTTTTCCAGCCAGACAAAGTAGAACGAAGCGCCGATCCAGGCGACGCCAGTGATCATATGAACCCAGCGCACGCTCAGGTTCAGCCATTCCAACAGATGTGCTTCCACAGTCTTTACCTCTCGCCTGTCACTCTGTTGTCGAGTGATCAGACCTTCTCTTATTGGTGGGGGGCGAGGATCAACCGCTCATCCTCTTTGAAAAAATGCTCATCGCAGTTATTGCCTGTGCCACTGCGATCAACCACCAGGAAGTCATCCCGCTTTTCGATCGTTAGCACCGGATGGTGCCAAACGCCGCGATGGTAATTAATGCCCTGCCTGCCGTTGGTGACGAAGGCGCGGACCAAGCCTGATACCGGTTCATCGCCAAGTGGCGCGACCACGATCAGAAAGGGGTTGCCGAGCAGCGGTATGAAAGCCTGGCTGCCCAGCGGATGGCGCTCCAGCATGCAAACGGTCAGCGGCATGTCCTGCGCCTCGGCGCGGAAGATGCTGATGATCGCCTTGTCGTCCGGCGTGGCAGTTTGCACCTCGGCCAGACGATGGAAGCGCATGGTCGAACCATTGTTGATCATGAAGTGATCGCTACCGTCGGTTTCGATCACGTCACCGAAAGGGGCGAAGGCTTCTTTGGTCAACGGTTCAATCATCAATGTGCGCATGCTGGTCTTCTTAATCTTTTGAATTGATCGTTCCCACGCTCTGCGTGGGAACGCCTCACTGGACGCTCCGCGTCCGCTTTGTGACGCGGAGCGTCACGGGCTGCATTCCCACGCAGAGCGTGGGAACGATCATCAGTTACTTCGCTACCTTGCCGAGAACCCGCAGGCGACTCACACCACCGTCAGGGAACACGTTCAGGCGGATGTGGGTGATCGGGCCAAGGGCTTTGATCTGCTCGGCGAAGGTGTGTTCGGCGTGCATTTCCAGTTTTTGGGCGGGCAACAGTTCACGCCAGAACAAGCTCTGGGTTTCGATCTGGCTGTCGGTGCCGCCCTTGACGAACGCGCCCTGGATCGAGCAGGTGTCGGGGTAGTTGCCCTTGAAGTGCAGGGTGTCGACGATGACTTTCTCGATCACGCCCGGATGACCCAAGGCGACGATCACCCAGTCATTGCCTGGCGTACGACGACGTGCAGTTTCCCAGCCGTCGCCCATGTTGACGCCACGACCGGGGTTGAGGATGTTGCTCATGCGACCGAAGTGTTCGTCGGAGCAGGCGAGGGCGCGACCGCCGTTCAGGGCCGCTGCCAGATCGATCTGCTCGTTGTCGCCGACCGCAGACCAGTCGCGGAACGGAATGCCGTATACGCGCAGACGCGCTACGCCGCCATCCGGGTAGATGTTGAAGCGCAGGTGGCTGAAGGCCTGATCGTTATTGATCTCGTGGAAGTGATGGCTGTTGCCTTGCAACTCGACTGCCGACAGCACTTCAACCCACTGGGTGTTTTCAGTCGGCTCGCCTTCGGCCAGGAAGCAGGCTTCCAGGGAGGCAGACGGCGGGAAGTTGCCGGTGAAGAATGAAGTGTCGATGTCCACGCCTTTGATCGAGCCAGGCACGCCCAGGCGGATTACCGCGCTGTCATAGCCTTCGAAGCGCTTGCGCCGCGACTCCCAGCCGTCCATCCACTTGCCGTTGTCATCGAAAACGCCTTCCTTCCACACAGCCGGGGTTGGCTGGAACAGGCGGTTGGCATCAGCGAACCAGTCATCGGTGACCGAGATGATTTTGGTGCCCAGGCGGGCGTCGGCCAGGTTGACGAACTTCTCGAAAGGTACGGCGTAAGCTTTCATTCTTTTTGTCTGCCTTGAAATTAGTGGCTGGGGATGCTCGCAAGGCCCAGGGAAACGTCAGCGTTCATGAGGCTTCTCGGGCGTGGGTCGCTATAGGGTCAGTAATCGGAACAACGCGATCTTATTAATCTCCGCCAGCGCGCATTTGAACTCGGTGTTCACCGGGTTGTGGATGCGCGTTTCGAACGCTGCGAGGATCTGATGCCGGTCGCTGCCTTTTACCGCCATGATGAAAGGGAATGCGAACTTGGCTTTGTAGGCCTCGTTCAGCTCGGTGAAGCGCTGGAACTCTTCGGCCGTGCATTGGTGAATACCCGCGCCAGACTGTTCTTCAGTGCTGGCTGCGGTAAGCTGGCCCTGGACGGCAGCTTTGCCGGCCAGGTCCGGGTGAGCGTTGATCAGTGCCAGCTGGCTGGCGTGATCGGCACTCAACAGGATGTCGCTCATGCGCTGGTGCAGGGTTTCGATCTGGTCGATCGATGCGTCCTGGCCCAGTTCGAAAGCCTTTTCGGCTACCCATGGCGAATGTTCGTAGATATCGGCGAAGGCTTCGACGAAGGCCTCGCGGCTCAAGGTCGATGGCTTGAGGGTCGCAAAGGTGCTCATTTCGAGGTCCCCCCTTGGTAAGGATGGGTTTCGTGCCAGTGGCGGGCGATGTCTACCCGACGGCTGAACCAGACCTGTTCGTGGCCTTTAGCGTATTCGATAAAGCGTTTGAGGGCGGCCAGGCGCGCCGGACGGCCGATCAACCGGCAGTGCAAACCGATGGAGAGCATCTTCGGCGATTCGGCGCCTTCGGCATAAAGCACGTCGAAGGCGTCTTTCAGGTACTGGTAAAAATCGTCGCCCTTGTTGAAACCCTGCACCTGGGTGAAACGCATGTCGTTGGTGTCGAGGGTGTACGGGATCACCAGGTGCGGCTTGCCGGTCGGGTTGTTCGGTTCCCAGTACGGCAGGTCGTCGTCGTAGGTATCGCAGTCATAGAGGAAACCGCCTTCTTCCATCACCAGCCGACGGGTGTTCGGCCCGGTGCGGCCGGTGTACCAGCCCAGCGGACGCTCGCCGCTGATTTCGGTGAGGATGCGGATCGCTTCGAGCATGTGCTCGCGTTCCTGCGCCTCGTCCATGTGCTGGTAGTCGATCCAGCGGTAACCGTGGCTGCAGATCTCGTGGCCGGCTTCAACCATGGCGCGGATCACGTCTGGATGACGTTGGGCAGCCATGGCCACAGCGAAGATGGTCAGTGGGATGTCGAATTCTTTGAACAGTTTGAGGATCCGCCAGACGCCGGCACGGCTGCCATACTCGTAAAGGGATTCCATGCTCATGTTGCGCTCACCCTGCAGCGGCTGCGCCGAAACCATTTCCGAGAGGAAGGCTTCCGACTCTTTGTCGCCGTGCAGAATGTTGCGCTCGCCGCCTTCTTCGTAATTGAGCACAAAGGACAAGGCGATGCGGGCATTGCCCGGCCAGTGTGGGTGAGGAGGGTTACTGCCGTAACCGATCAGGTCGCGTGGGTAGTCAGCGCTCACTGCAGTCTTCCTTCTTATTCGTGGTGTCTTGTTCATGACAAGGGTGGTGTGGCGGCCTGGCGGTGAGATGACAGGCTTGCGTCACAGCGATGGAGTGATTGTATACAACTTTATTGTCACTTTGTAAGCCTGAATTTTCGCAAATTTCACTGATTGTCATCAAAAAGGGGGATTGCAAGAAACCTGCCTGATCGGTCAGTTAAAAGATATGAGGTCGGCTAATCTCAAGGTGCGGCTGTAAATTAACACCCAATTCAGTGCTGATAGAGACGAAGGTAAATATGTGATTTTTATTGTGTACAATTTTTTTGAAAAGTGTCTTAATCAGTCGCTCGCCGCGCTTTTTCGTGCTCCGAAACGGTGCGGTCTCCTTTTTAACTGACTCCGGGAGGCGCGAGGCCTTGCTGCTTGATTGCAGACAGGCGCGCAGAATCAATGGGACGTTTGACTACACACGTTTTGGATGCCGCACACGGTTGCCCTGGCAGCTCGATCAAGGTTGAGTTGTACCGGGTTGAAGGCACGCAACTGGAACTGGTCGCCAGCGCGCTGACCAACAACGATGGCCGTTGCGACGCGCCGCTGCTGCAAGGTGATGACTACCGTTCCGGGGTCTATCAACTGCAATTCCACGCAGGCGACTACTACCGCACCAAGGGCGTTCAATTGCCTGAACCGGCGTTTCTGGATGTGGTGGTGCTGCGTTTCGGCATCTCGGCCGAGCAGGATCACTATCACGTGCCCCTGTTGATTTCGCCTTACAGCTATTCGACTTACCGAGGAAGCTAGACTCCCCCACGAATCTGCGCAAAAGCTTCTTTGGTCTTTCGCCCGCTCACACTGCGGGCTTTTTTTCGTCTGCTGGGAAATTGGATGTTGGTGAGGGCGCCATCGCGAGCAAGTCGGATCGCCGCACCGCCGCTCTCACACTGGATCGTCGTCGAACACAAATACTGTGTGCACTGAAGATCAACTGTGGGAGCGAGCTTGCTCCAGGCGGCGTTCCGACGATGCTTTTCCAGCTTCAGCGGCTCAGCAGGGAGGCCGCGCCCGCGCCACCGAACAACCCGGCACTGATCCGGTTGAACCAGCTCTGGCCCTTGCCGCTGCGTAGATACCGCGCTGCGCCGTGGGCGCCGAGGCCATAAGCCAGCTTGCAGAGCAGATCAAGTACGGTCCAGGTGGCGATCATGATCAGCAACTGCGGGAGAAACGGCTGCTCGGCGCTGAGGAACTGCGGCAGAAACGCAGCGAAAAACAGAATGTCTTTCGGATTGCTCGCGCCCAGTACAAAAGCGCGCCCAAACAGTGCGCGAAAGCGCGGAACCGGTGCGGCCTGCGGAACTTCAGTGGCGTGGGCCGGCTGCCGTGATTGCTGCCAGCTCTGCCAGGCGAGGTAGAACAGGTACAGCGCACCTACAATTTTCAGCGCGCTGAACAGCTGTTCCGAGGCCAACAGTAAGGCGCCAAGACCCAAAGCCGAGGCGCTCAACAGGCAGATCGAAGCAATCACTCCACCCAGAAAGGCCGGGTAAGAGCGGCGTAAGCCGTAATTCAAACTGTTGCTGATCATCAACAAAGACAGGGGGCCCGGGATCAGGATTACCACCAGTGCGGCGCTACTGAACAGCAGCCAGGTTTCCAGACTCATCACTTTCCTCCAAATGTGCAAAAGCCCCACCCGGCGGGGTGGGGCTGGGTCACGCATGTTTTGCTTACAAGAAAATAAACTTGGCGATAAAGATCGCGCACAGCACCCACAGGCTGACAGAAATTTCTTTGTGTTTACCCGTACCCGCCTTCAGCACCACATAGCTGATGAAGCCCAGTGCGATGCCGTCGGCGACCGAGAAGGTCAGCGGCATCATGATCATGGTGACAATCGCCGGAATGCTGTCAGTGGCTTCGCTCCACTTGATGTGCTCCATGCCGCCCATCATCAGCATCGCTACATAAATCAGCGCGCCTGCGGTTGCATAAGCGGGGATCATGCCAGCCAGCGGCGCAAAAAACATCGCGGCGATGAACAGCACACCAACGGTGACCGCCGTCAGACCGGTGCGGCCGCCTGCGGCTACCCCGGCGGCACTTTCTACGTAGCTGGTGACGGGCGGTACACCGACCATGGCGCCGAATACGCTGGAGGCGCTGTCGGCTTTCAGTGCGCGGGAAAGGTTTTCGATCTTGCCGTCAGCGTTCACCAGACCCGCCCGTTGCGCGACGCCCATCAGGGTGCCGGCGGTGTCGAACATGTGCACAAAGAGGAATGCCAGCACCACGCTGATCATGCTGACGTTGAACACGCCGGCGATGTCCATGGCCATCCAGGTCGGCGCCAGGCTAGGCGGGGTGGAGAAGATTCCGTTGTACTGCACCAAACCCAGCCCCCAGCCTGCAGCGGTCACGGCGATGATACTGATCAGGATCGCACCGAATACCCGGTGATAGCTGAGAACGGCAATCATCAGGAAGCAGACGGCCGCCAGCAGCGGGCCAGGCTCGCGCAGGGAGCCAAGTTTGATCAGGGTGGCTGGGCTATCGACGATGATCCCTGAGGTTTTCAGACCGATGATGCCCAAAAACAATCCCACTCCTGCGCCCATCGCGTAACGCAAACTCACCGGAATACTGTTGAGCAGCCACTCACGTACTCGCGATAAGGTCAGGATCATGAACAGCACACCGGAAATAAACACTGCGCCCAGCGCGGTTTCCCAGTTGTAGCCCATGGTGCCGACCACGGTGTAGGTGAAGAAGGCGTTCAAGCCCATGCCCGGCGCCAGGCCAACCGGCCAGTTGGCGTACAGGCCCATCAGCAGGCAACCCAGCGCAGCGGCGATGCAGGTGGCGACGAAGGCCGCGCCGTGGTCGATCCCGGCGTCAGCCATGATGTTCGGGTTAACGAAGATGATGTAGGCCATGGTGATGAAGGTTGTCAGACCGGCGATCAGTTCGGTCTTCACCGTGGTGCCGTGCAAACTGAGTTTGAAGAGACGTTCCAGCCAGCCGTTGTTCAACGGCGGTGAAAGGTCCAGCGTAGGGGCTTCGGATTTGCGGCTTTCCACAGCGAGTACTCCTCAAGAGTTTTATTGTTTTTTCCAGAACCGGACACGTGTGAGTGGGCAGCGGCTCTTTGAGGCATGTAAGGCTTGCGGGCTTTTGTTGACCAAAAGGTCAGGAACTCGCACGAAGCGAATTATGCTTTTGTATACAAAAAAAGCAAATAATGTTTTTGATATTGTGTGCGAAAAGGATGAAAGGAAAGGTATATAGGGAGGGAGGGGCGGGTAGAAATTGCTTTTTGTGGCGAGGGAGCTTGCTCCCGCTTGGGTGCGAAGCAGTCGTAAATCGGCTGGCGCGTTCTTTCAGTTGGAAAGGAGGCATCGGTTTTGGGGCGGCTTCGCCACCCAGCGGGAGCAAGCTCCCTCGCCACAGTCAGCGCTCAGGCTTGTCAGATTTGCTGACTTCCCCCAGCGCCTGATTCACCGCCAGCCAGCCATTCACCGCAGTTTCGCCGGCTTCGGCAAATACCCGTTGCAGCAGCTTCACCTGTTCACGCCGCAGCGACTGTTCGAAGCGCGCGCCCTCAGCGGTCAGTTCCAGCAGACGCTTACGCTTGTCTGTCTGCGGCGTAACGCTGTTCACCAAATGCATTTCCACCAACTGACGCAGCGGAATGTTCAACGCCTGCTTGCTCACCCCGAGCACCGTCAGCAGTTCTTTCACGCTGAGGCTGGGGTAGCGGGCGATAAAAAACACGATGCGTTGATGCACCCGGCTCAAGCCGCGCCGGGCGAGCATTTCGTCGGCCTTGGCGGTGAACGCCTGGTAACCGAAGAAAAAGGCTTCCATTGCGGCTTGTTGAGTCATTTGATTTTTAAGGTCAAGCATATTGACGTATCTGCATGAGTCATCGTAATTTCGGTCAAGCAGTTTGACTTACTTTCCCTGGCCTTTGCTACCGGTGACCACCATGGCTTTTTCCGAACGTGTCTCGCGCCTTAAAAGTTCTTTGATTCGTGAAATCCTCGCCGCAGCCCAGCGTCCGGAAGTGATGTCGTTTGCCGGCGGCCTGCCGGCCGAAGCGATGCTGCCCAACATCGAATGGACCGGCATGCCAGTGTCCATGGGCCAATACGGCATGAGCGAAGGCGAGCCAGCACTGCGAGAGGCACTCGCCGCCGAGGCTCGGGCCTTGGGTGTGCCGTGCGAAGCCAGCCAGGTATTAGTGGTCAGCGGATCCCAGCAGACCCTCGATCTGGCCGCCAAGCTGTACATCGACAAAGGCACCGAGATCATGCTCGAAGCGCCGACCTATCTGGCGGCACTGCAAATTTTTCAGTTGTTCGGTGCGGACTGCATTACGGTCCCGCTGGAAGTCGACGGCCCGAATCTGCCGGAGCTGCGCGCCCGCCTGGAAAAACACCACCCAGCGTTCATTTACCTGATCCCGACCTTTCAGAACCCCTCAGCGGTGCGCTACAGCGAGGCCAAGCGTGATGCTGTAGCGGCATTGCTGGACGAGTTCGGCGTGACCCTCATCGAAGACGAGCCATATCGCGAGTTGACCTTCGATGGCGGCAGCGCGACGCCAATCGTCAGTCGTTTGAAGAAGGCCAACTGGATCTACACCGGCACGGTGTCCAAGACCTTGCTCCCCGGTCTACGGGTTGGTTATCTGATCGCCAGCCCGGATCTGTTCCCGCACCTCCTGCGGCTGAAACAGTCGGCCGACCTGCACACCAATCGCGTCGGTCAGTGGCAGGCGATGCAATGGATCGGCACCGAAAAATTTCGCAACCATCTGGCCGAACTGCGCGGCTTTTACCGTGTGCGCCGGGATGCCTTTCAGGCGGCGCTTGAAGAACACTTCGCCGATCTGGCCGATTGGCAGGTGCCCCAAGGCGGGTTGTTTTTCTGGTTGACCTTGAAACAGCCGCTGGACACCCGCACCTTGCTCAAGCCGGCGCTTGCGCAGGACGTGGCGTTCATGCCGGGTGAACCGTTCTTTGCCGACCCGGATCGCAATCCAGGTCACTTGCGGTTGAACTTCAGTCACATCGATCCAGCGCGTCTAGGCGAAGGTCTCAAGCGGCTGGCCGCCGTCGTACGTCAAGCACAGGCTGCGCAGGCAGCTTAAGGGGAGGGGCTATGTACACCGTTTATGGCGATTACCGTTCGGGCAACTGCTACAAGATCAAGCTGATGCTCAATCTACTGGGCCTTGAGTACCAGTGGCAGGCAGTGGACATTTTGAAGGGCGACACCCAGACCGCCGAGTTTCTGGAGAAAAATCCCAACGGCAAGATTCCGGTGCTGGAGTTGGAGGATGGCACTTGCTTGTGGGAGTCGAACGCGATCCTGAACTTTCTGGCCGACGGTAGTGAGTTCCTGCCGAGCGAACCGCGGTTGCGCACTCAAGTCCTGCAATGGCAGTTCTTCGAGCAGTACAGCCACGAGCCATATATTGCGGTAGCGCGGTTTATCCAGCTCTATCTGGGCCTACCGGAAGACCGTCGCCACGAGTATGAAAAGCTGCAAACGCGCGGTTACAAAGCGTTGGACGTAATGGAACATCAGCTCAGCCGCACGCCGTATCTGGTGGGCGAGCAATATTCGATCGCTGATATCGCGTTGTATGCCTACACCCACGTCGCCCATGAGGGTGGCTTTGACCTGAGTCGTTATCCGGGGATTCAGGCTTGGTTGCAGCGTGTGGCCAGTCATCCAAAGCACATCGGGATGCTCGATTGAGCTGACCGCAAAAACAATTAAACCGGCCAATGAGCCGGTTTATTTTTGTCTGGGGTCTGTGTTGCCTGTGCCGGCCTCATCGCGAGCAAGCTCGGCTCCTACAAAAAACACGATCCCTGTAGGAGCGAGCTTGCTCGCGATGGCGTCAGAGAGCGCTATACAAGTTGCTCAGACTGCCGCAAACCGCTTGTCCAGATAATCAATGATCACCTTGGACTCATACATCCAGGTGGTCTGGCCGTTTTCTTCAATGCGCAGGCACGGCACTTTGATCTTGCCACCTTGTTCCAGCAGGGTCTGGCGATCCTGCTCGTTGTTTTTCGCATCACGCAGGGCCACCGGTACATTCAGGCGACGCAGGGTACGACGGGTCTTCACGCAGAACGGGCAGGCGTGGAACTGATACAGGGTCAGGCCCTTGGCTGCCTGCTCGACCTGAGCCTGAGCGGCGCCAGGGCGTTGCTGCTTGCGCGGGCGGGTGATGAAGTCGATGAAGATGATGAGTTGGCCCAGGCCGACTCGAAGCGCTTTAATCAACACGGCAAAAGCCTCATAGGCGAGAAGAAGGGGCGGCAGCTTACCTGATTTTTGCAGGACGAAAAAAAACCGGCGATAAACGCCGGTTTTCTTCAGATACCGTCTTACTTGATCAGGCTGAGAAACTCGCTGCGGGTCGCCGCGTTTTCGCGGAACTCACCAAGCATCACCGACGTAATCATCGACGAATTCTGTTTCTCCACACCGCGCATCATCATGCACATGTGTTTGGCCTCGATGACCACCGCAACGCCTAGAGCGCCGGTCACTTCCTGGACCGCCTCGGCGATCTGCCGGCTGAGGTTTTCCTGGATCTGCAGACGGCGGGCGTACATATCGACGATCCGCGCGACTTTCGACAGGCCAAGCACCTTGCCGTTAGGGATATACGCGACATGTGCCTTGCCGATGAACGGTAGCAGGTGGTGTTCGCACAGCGAGTAGAGCTCGATGTCCTTGACCAACACCATTTCGCTGTTGTCGGAGCTGAACAAGGCACCGTTGGTGACTTCTTCAAGCGTTTGTTCATAACCGCGGCAAAGGTACTGCATGGCCTTGGCGGCACGTTTTGGCGTGTCGAGCAGGCCTTCGCGGGAGACGTCTTCGCCAAGCTGGCCAAGAATCGCGGTGTAATTCTGTTCCAGGGACATGAAACTACCTGTGGGATTTTACGCAAAGAACAAGGGTACGGTGGCGGACACGGCGCTGCAAGCTTGGCGAAACGGCTTTACTCGTCTCGACCTTCCATCATAGTGCGTTTGAGCATCACGTAAACCGCTCCGGCCCCGCCGTGTTTCGGCTGGCACGAGGTGAAACCGAGCACTTGTGAATGCTGGCGCAACCAGGTGTTGACGTGGCTCTTGATCATAGGTCGCTTGCCGTCCAGCCGCACTGCCTTGCCGTGGGTGACGCGTACGCAGCGGATTTCGAATTTGGTCGCTTCAGCGAGAAAGGCCCAGAGGGTTTCCCGGGCTTTTTCCACGCTCATGCCGTGCAGGTCGAGGCTACCTTCAAAAGGAATCTGGCCCACCTTCAGCTTGCGCATCTGGCTTTCCTGAACACCGTCACGGGCCCACATCAACTCGTCTTCCGGACCGACATCGATGACGAATTGATCGGACAAGCCGTCAACGGTGGTCGCATCGGTGCGCACGGTAGCAGCCTGGCGCAGCTTGGCGATTTGCGCACGGTCGGCTTTGGGTTTGCCCGTCTCGGCGCGATCATGTTTGATCGGCTTGACGCCGCGGATCTCGCTTTTGAACAGGGAAAAATCGTCGTCTTGCATGTCAGCCTCCGCGAAGGGCGGCTAGTTTACCCAAGTCGAGACCGATCAGGCATGACAAAACACCACAGCCCTGCACTCAGTCATTTTTTTTCATCAGGTGCGGCGCAATGTTCAACCCGTGGGACTGACGCCGACGGCGACGGCTGCGACGCCATAACGAGATCCCGACGTACAGCAGCAACAGACCAATCACTAGAATCACTGCCGAGCCGGTCGGGCTGGCATTCAGTTCGCCGAGCGCGGGTGGGTGGCCCAACAAGCTGGCGGCGCCGGCCAATGCCAGCAACACACCGAACATCGCCAGCACTGCCGAAAAGGCTGCGCCCAGGCGATAACGCCAGTTACTTGGGCCCTTGGGGCGCAAGCGGCGAGCGTCAAATCCACCGGATATCTTCATTCCGACCTTCCTCAATGGGTATCGGCCCTTCGACCGGGAGATGTCCGGGTTGTTCCGCAAATGGGAGGGTTTTGCGGATGAGCGGCCGGATAGCCGCTGCCCGAAAGTCGATCAGATCAGATCTTTGGTCATCGCGAGGGTCGCGAAGTTGTCCGCCATGATGGCCATTTCAGTCTGCTGCACATGTTCTGCGCTGAGGATGCCGCCTTTGTAAGGCAGATCGCGGGTCGCACAGGCATCTTCCACCAAGGTACAGCGAAAGCCGAGGTTCTTGGCCGCGCGTACGGTGGTACTGACACTGGAATGGCTCATGAAACCGCAGACGATCAGGTCCAGTGAACCGAGGTCCTGCAAGCGCTTTTCCAGTTCAGTGCCATGAAAGGCACTCGGCAGCAGCTTGCCGACGATCGTCTCGTCACCTTGAGGTTCCAGCCCTGGAATGAATTCACCGCGCTCACCCTGAGGATCGAACATGCCACCCACGGTGCCGAGGTGACGCACATGCACGATCGGCCGGCCGGCAGCGCGGGCTGCGGCGACCAGTTGCTTGATGTTTTCGACGGCAGCACCCATGCCGGTCAGGGCTAATGGGCCGCTGAGGTACTCTTTCTGGGCGTCGATGATGACCAGGCTGGCATGGTTCAAATTGGCCGGTGCATAACCACGACCGCTGAGTTGAAACATCGTCTTTGGAACGGACATTCTGGGGCTCCTTTGGGTAGGGCTTTTGCGACATTGTCCTCTGGCTGAGCGTTTCTGTGAATCGCTACCAACGTAGGCTATATGGTTGCTGGCCTACAGCCCTGTCAAGAGGGGGGCTTGCGTTCAACCAAAAGGATAAAAAACAGATGGTTCCTACATTGGGCTAGTGTTTTTCATGCGTCGTCGGACCGCGTTTTGGCTGTTAGAATCGCCAGTCGTTTTTTTAGGAGTTTGCCCCCGTGATCACTTCCCGCCTGCGCACTCTGCGCGACCACATCCGCTGGGCCGTCAGCCGTTTTCATGGGGAAGACTTGTTTTTCGGCCATGGGACTGACAACGCTTGGGACGAAGCCCGTCAGTTGGTGCTTGGCGCGTTGCATCTGCCTTGGGAAATCGCCGACAGCTATCTTGATTGCCGCCTGGAAGAAGACGAACTGGTCAATCTGCAGCGTCTGCTCAAGCGCCGTATCGAGGAGCGAATCCCGACGGCTTACCTGCTGGGTGAAGCATGGTTTTGCGGTATGTCGTTCATCGTCGACGAGCGTGTGTTGATCCCGCGTTCACCGATCGGCGAGCTGATCGAAAAACGTTTCGAACCGTGGTTGGGTACCGAGCCTGCACGCATTCTTGACCTGTGCACTGGCTCTGGCTGTATTGGCATCGCCTGCGCTTATGAATTCCAGAATGCTGAAGTGGTGCTGGCCGACCTGTCGTTTGAAGCGCTGGAAGTCGCCAATCAGAACATCGAGCGCCACGGTGTCGACGAGCGGGTGTACACCGTTCAGGGTGATGGTTTCGATGGTCTGCCGGGCCAGCGCTTCGACTTGATCGTTTCCAACCCGCCGTATGTAGATGCTGAAGATTTCGCCGACATGCCGGATGAATATCAGCATGAGCCAGAGCTGGGCCTGGCGTGCGGTGAGGACGGCTTGAACCTGGTGCGACGCATGCTCAGCGAGGCGGCGGATCACCTGACCGAAAAAGGTTTGCTGATTGTCGAAGTCGGCAACAGCCAGGTGCACGTCGAGGCGTTGTACCCGGAAGTGGATTTCGCCTGGCTGGACTTCGAACGCGGCGGCCATGGCGTGTTCATGCTCAGTGCCGAGCAGTGCCGTCAACATCAGGCGTTGTTTGCTTCACGGGTTTGAGAACGCTGAAAGGGCAACCCCATTTCCACAAGGTTGGCGCAGAACCTGTGGGAGCGGGCTTGCCCGCGAAGAACGATGACGCGCAATGTCTGAAAAACCGCAGTGTTCGTTTCGCGGGCAAGCCCGCTCCCACAGGATCCCACTCGCCACAAATCTCACCTCACTCACCCCTGCTTACCCGCCTCCAGCATATTCTCCGGTCTGACCCAGGCATCGAACTCTGCATCTGTCAGATAACCCAGTTGCAACGCTGCTTCGCGCAGGGTCAGGTTTTCGCCATAGGCTTTCTTGGCGATTTCGGCCGACTTGTCGTAGCCGATATGCGGATTCAATGCCGTCACCAACATCAACCCACGCTCCAGATGGGCCGCCATTTGCACTGGATCAGGTTCCAGCCCGGCGATGCAATGCTGCTGGAAATTGCTGCAGCCATCGCCCAACAGGCGGATCGATTGCAGCAGGTTATGGATGATCACCGGTTTGAACACGTTCAGTTGCAAGTGACCCTGGCTGGCGGCGAAGCCAATCGCCACGTCGTTGCCCAGCACTTGGCAGGCGAGCATCGACAGTGCTTCGCACTGGGTCGGATTAACCTTGCCGGGCATGATCGAGCTACCGGGTTCGTTGGCGGGCAGCTTCACTTCTGCAAAACCGGCTCTTGGGCCAGAGCCCAGCAAGCGCAGGTCATTGGCGATTTTCATCAGGGTCACGGCAAGGGTTTTCAATGCGCCGGACAACGTAGTCAGCGGCTCATGGCCGGCCAGCGCCGCGAACTTATTCGGCGCGGTGACAAACGGCAGGCCGGAGAGAGCAGCCAGTTCGGCGGCAATCGCTTCGCCAAAACCGTGAGGCGAGTTAAGCCCTGTACCCACGGCGGTGCCGCCCTGGGCGAGTTCGCAGACGGCGGGCAAGGCGCTTCTAATCGCCCGCTCGGCATAGTCGAGTTGCGCTACATACGCTGAGAGTTCCTGGCCAAACGTGATCGGTGTCGCGTCCATCATGTGCGTACGGCCGGTCTTGACCAGCTTAATGTACCGCGCAGACAGCTCCGCCAAACCATCGGACAATTCGTTGATTGCGGGCAGCAGATGGTGCTGCACCGCTTGGGCGGCGGCAATGTGCATGGCGGTGGGGAAGCAGTCGTTGGAGCTCTGTGAGCGGTTTACGTGATCGTTGGGGTGCACCGGTGTCTTACCGCCGCGAGGATTGCCGGCCAGTTCGTTGGCGCGTCCGGCGATCACTTCGTTGACGTTCATGTTGCTCTGGGTGCCACTGCCGGTCTGCCAGACCACCAGCGGGAACTGGGCATCGTGCTCGCCATCGAGCACTTCGTCGGCGGCCTGTTCGATCAGGCGGGCGATGTCGGCGGGCAGGTCGCCGTTGCGGTCATTGACCCGTGCAGCGGCTTTCTTGATCAGGGCCAGTGCGTGCAGCACCGCAATTGGCATCCGTTCGTTGCCAATAGCAAAGTTGATCAGCGAGCGTTGCGTCTGAGCGCCCCAGTAGGCTTCATCAGGGACTTCAACCTGGCCAAGGCTGTCGGTTTCGATACGGCTCATCGGTCACACTCCTGTTGGTTTCATTGCGCAGTTTAGGCCGTGATCTGCCACTAGGGTTCCATCAGTCGTTTTTTTTGACCGTTCGACCCTTGCAAATCAGGCGTGGCAGGGCTTGGGGTTGAGTGACAGAGTTTTTTAGGTGCAGAATGGTGCCCCTTGGGGTTTTACCTCGCCAGCTAGAAAAGGAAACTTGATGACTCGTCTTCGTGCCATCTGTACCGCGGTTGTTCTGGTTTGCGCCAGCGGCCAGGTTTTTGCCGATACTGCCAGCCACAACGCCAGTGCCGAAGCCTTCCTGACTCTGGCACACGCCGACAAGCTCGGCACCCCGGTGTACATGCAAGTGCAGCAAATGTTCGCCCAGCGCTTTGAACAAACCAAAGCCCCTGAGTCGAAAAGAGCCCTGCTGGAAACCTACCAAGCCAAGGCTAACGCCGCTCTGGACCAGGCTATTGGCTGGAATAAGCTCAAGCCAGACATGGTCAAGCTCTACACCAGCAACTTCAGCGAATCCGAACTCAAGGACCTGGTAGCGTTCTACCAGTCGCCGCTGGGCAAGAAAGTTCTGGAAAAAATGCCGCAGCTGACTCAGCAATCGGCCCAAATGACTCAGGCCAAGCTGGAAAGTGCAGTACCTGTAGTCAACAAGCTGCTGGCCGACATGACCGCCGAGCTTGAGCCAAAAGCTGCAGCAGCACCGGCCAAGAAAAAGCCTTAAGCGGAGTCAGGAATGACCATGCAACAACGTATCGAATCGGCGCTGAGCGCATTACAGCCCGAGCATCTGCAAGTACTGGATGAAAGCCATATGCACAGTCGTGGGCTGCAAACCCACTTCAAGGCGGTGCTGGTCAGTGAACAGTTTGCCGGGCTTAACAGCGTCAAGCGTCACCAGAAGGTTTACGCCACTCTCGGCGACCTGATGAGTGAGTTCCATGCGTTGGCGCTGCATACCTACACGCCTGAAGAATGGGCGAAGATCGGCGCAGCTCCGGCATCGCCGACCTGCGCTGGCGGGAGCAAGCACTAGCTTCGGCTTTTTGCTAGAATCCGCAACGCGCCGCTTAGTCGGCGCGTTTTTTTTGCATCCGGTTCACCCTTTACGAGGGTAGCCACCTGGAGATTACCCATGGCACAAAACATTGTCGTGGCGGCACTGTATAAGTTCGTCACCCTTGAAGATTACGTCGCCCTGCGCGAACCCCTGCTGCAGGCGATGGTCGATAACGGCATCAAAGGCACCTTGCTGATCGCTGAAGAAGGCATCAACGGCACCGTTTCCGGTAGCCGTGAAGGCATCGACGGGCTGATGGCCTGGTTGAAGAACGATCCGCGCATGGACGACATCGATCACAAAGAGTCGTACTGCGAAGATCAGCCGTTCTATCGGACCAAGGTCAAACTGAAGAAAGAGATCGTCACCCTCGGCGTTGACGGCGTCGACCCGAACAAACAGGTCGGTACTTATGTCGATCCGAAAAACTGGAACGCCCTGATCAGCGATCCGGAAGTGCTGTTGATCGATACCCGCAACGACTATGAAGTCTCTATCGGCACCTTCGAAGGCGCCATCGATCCGAAAACCACCAGTTTTCGCGAATTTCCCGACTACATCAAAGCTAACTTTGATCCAGCCAAGCACAAGAAAGTCGCCATGTTCTGCACCGGCGGGATTCGCTGCGAGAAGGCTTCGAGCTTCATGCTCAGCCAGGGCTTCGATGAAGTGTTTCACCTCAAGGGCGGCATTCTGAAGTACCTCGAAGAGGTGCCGCAGGAAGAAAGCCAGTGGCGCGGCGACTGCTTCGTCTTCGACAACCGGGTCACCGTGCGTCACGACCTGAGTGAAGGCGACTACGATCAGTGTCATGCCTGTCGTACACCCATCAGTGTCGAAGACCGCACCTGCGAGCACTATGTGGCGGGCATCAGTTGCCCCCATTGCTGGGATAAGCTGAGCGAGAAAACCCGGCGCAGCGCTATCGATCGGCAGAAGCAGATCGAACTGGCCAAGGCGCGCAACATGCCGCACCCGATCGGTTACAACTACAAGCAATCATCTTCCGAGGCTTGAACCATGTCCGCACGCCTGCTCTATGTTATGGACCCGATGTGTTCCTGGTGCTGGGGCTTCGCTCCGGTAGCCGAGGCCCTGGTAGAGCAGGCACACGCCGCAGGTGTTGAGTTGCATCTGGTGGTCGGCGGGTTGAGGACTGGCAGTGGTGCGGCGCTGGAGCCGACCACGCGGCGTTACATCCTTGAGCATTGGCAGGCAGTCACCGAGGCCACTGGCCAGCCGTTCAAGCTCGAGGGCGCATTGCCCGAAGGTTTTGTCTACGACACCGAACCGGCCTGCCGGGCGGTGGTGACCGCGCGCAGCCTGGCACCGGATTGCGCCTGGAAACTGCTCAAGCTGATTCAACACGCCTTCTATGCCGAAGGTCGCGACGTCACCCATGCCAGTGTGTTGGTGGAACTGGCAGAGGCCGCGGGCTTGCCGCGTATCGAGTTTGCTGCCGCCTTCGACCGCGCCGAGCAGCACGCGGCCACAGCCGCGGATTTCACTTGGGTGCAGGACTTGGGGATCGCCGGTTTCCCGACCTTGCTCGCCGAGCGCGATGGTCAATTGGCGCTGCTGACCAATGGCTACCAGCCGCTTAACGAACTGTCTCCATTGCTCGGTCGTTGGCTGGAGCGTGCCGCCTGTGCATGATCAGTTTGATGGTGCGGAGCAACCCAGGCGAATCGATCGGCTGAGTTGGGCGGAAATTCGTCGTTTGGCGTTACGTCACAAAAAAGCCCTGTGGATTGCTAACGGCGTAGCAGTATTGGCGACACTGTGCAGCGTGCCGATCCCCTTGCTGTTGCCTTTGTTGGTGGACGAAGTGCTGCTCGGGCATGGCGATGCCGCGCTGAAAGTCATGAATCACGCGCTACCCACAGGCTGGCAAAGCGCCGCCGGCTACATCAGTCTGATGTTGCTGATCACCCTGACGCTGCGCTGCGGCGCTTTACTGTTCAACGTGCTGCAGGCGCGATTGTTCGCAGGCTTGGCCAAAGACATCGTCTACCGCATTCGCGTCAGGCTGATCGAGCGACTCAAGCGCATATCCCTCGGCGAATACGAAAGTCTGGGCAGCGGTACGGTGACCACGCATCTGGTGACCGACCTGGACACTCTCGATAAATTTGTCGGTGAAACCCTCAGTCGTTTTCTGGTGGCCATGCTGACGTTGGTCGGGACCGCGGGCATTCTGGTCTGGATGCACTGGAAACTGGCGTTGTTGATTCTGTTGTTCAATCCGCTGGTGATTTACGCCACGGTGCAATTGGGCAAACGAGTCAAACACCTGAAAAAACTGGAGAACGACAGCACTTCACGGTTCACCCAGGCGCTGACCGAAACCCTCGATGCTATTCAGGAAGTCCGTGCGGGTAACCGCCAGGGCTTTTTCCTCGGACGTTTGGGGCTGCGGGCGCAGGAAGTTCGCGATTATGCGGTGAACTCGCAATGGAAGACCGACGCCTCCAGCCGGGCGAGTGGTTTGCTGTTCCAGTTTGGTATCGACATCTTTCGCGCGGCCGCCATGCTCACCGTGCTGTTTTCTGATCTGTCCATCGGCCAAATGTTGGCGGTGTTCAGCTATCTCTGGTTCATGATCGGTCCGGTCGAGCAGTTGCTCAATTTGCAATACGCCTACTACGCAGCGGGTGGGGCGTTGGCGCGGATCAATGAGTTGTTATCGCGCGCCGATGAGCCGCAATACCCCGGTGGTGATAACCCTTTTCAGGGCCGTGAGACGGTGGGGATCGAGGTTCGTGGCTTGAGCTTCGGTTACGGTGATGAGTTGGTCCTGAATCAGATGAACCTGTCCATCGCTCCCGGCGAAAAAGTGGCGATCGTCGGTGCCAGTGGCGGTGGCAAAAGTACCCTGGTGCAATTGCTTTTGGGGCTCTACACGCCGCAATCGGGCAGTATCCGTTTCGGCGGTTCGACCCAACAGGAAATCGGCCTGGAAACCGTGCGCGAGCATGTTGCAGTCGTGCTGCAGCACCCGGCGCTGTTCAACGATACGGTGCGGGCCAACCTGACCATGGGGCGTTTACGCAGTGATGAGGCCTGCTGGCAGGCGCTGGAAATTGCCCAGCTGGATGCCACGATCAAAGCCTTGCCGCAAGGATTGGAAAGTATTGTCGGGCGTTCCGGGGTGCGCCTTTCTGGTGGTCAGCGACAGCGTCTGGCTATAGCGCGGATGGTCCTGGCCGAACCCAAGGTGGTGATACTCGACGAGGCTACCTCGGCACTGGACGCTGCTACCGAGTACAACCTGCATCAGGCGTTGGCGCGCTTTCTGAACGGTCGGACAACATTGATCATTGCTCACCGCCTGTCTGCGGTAAAACAGGCTGATCGGGTACTCGTGTTTGATGGCGGGCAGATTGCCGAAGATGGCGACCATCAACAGCTAATTGCCGACGGCGGTCTGTATGCCAAGCTTTACGGTCATTTGCAGCAGGTACAGCGACCTTGAAAATCGTCCGATTTTCTGTGCTTAGTGCTTGAATTTATTGGTGAAAATGTTGCTTTTGCGCTGCTGATCTTTTGCGTCGCAACTCAATCGATTTTGAACATGGGATCCAAACGTTCGAATTGTCGAAAATTAGCCTAGTCTGTGCTGTTAGGGGCAAAACTCACTCGAGTGTTCATCTGGCAGTGCTTATGCAAGGGACGTCATGAAGCAAAAGCGGACTCTCGGAACGCCACGGTTGTTGGGCATCGTCTGGCCATTTATTGCCGTTGTGTTATTTCAGGCATTGCTGGGTGGCGTCAGCCTGTACGTTCTATCGGCGGTGCGCGGCTATGTTGCAGGTGAAAGTCTGTGGTCCAAGGGCCAAAAAGACGCTATCTATTACCTCAATCTGTATGCCGACAGTCGCGACGAAATCATTTTTCTCAAATACCAGAATGCCATTGCCGTACCGCAAGGTGGGCATGAGCTGCGTATCGCTCTGGATCATCGGCCCCCGGATCTTGAGGCTGCGCGTCTGAGTATCCTCAAAGGAGGAAACCATCCGGATGACGTCCCCAGCCTGATCTGGTTGTACCTGAACTTTCGTCATTTCAGTTACCTGGAAAAAGCCATCGATCTGTGGACCGTGGGCGATGGCTACCTGGTGCAACTGGATACGATCGCTCGGGAGATGCACCAGGGCATTTCCAGTAATCTGGCGACGAGTGGCGATATTCAACGCTGGAAAGCCCAAATATTTGCCATCAACGATAGCGTGACACCTGCCGCCAAAGCCTTTAGCGATGCATTGGGCGAAGGGTCGCGGGTCATTTTGAGATTGTTGCTGATTACCAACCTGGCTACTGCTCTGGGACTGATTGCCTTGGCGCTGCTGCGGACCCACAAGCTTCTGAAGCAACGTCATGCATTTGCCAATGCCTTACAGCTGGAAAAAGAGCGAGCGCAAATCACCCTGCAATCTATTGGTGATGGCGTCATCACCACGGATGTCGAGGGCGCGATCGCCTATATGAACCCGGCGGCTGAAGAGCTGACGCACTGGAAAGCCGAGCAGGCCAACGGTCTGCCATTGGCGGCGTTATTCAATCTTTTGGATGAAAACGCTCAGACTGATGGTTTTACCCTGATCGAGCACATTCTGAGCGGTCAACTCAGTGGCGGCAGCGAGCACTCCAAACTGATTCAGCGCCTGGATGGCAGCACGGTGTCGGTCACTTTGGTCGGATCGCCGATCCAGAACGCCGGTAAAGTCAGTGGCACGGTGCTGGTGCTGCACGACATGACTCAGGAGCGGCAGTACATCGCTAACCTGTCATGGCAGGCGACCCACGATGCACTGACGGGCCTGGCCAATCGCCGCGAATTCGAATATCGCCTCGAGCAAGCCCTGCATAATCTGACCCGTCAGCCGGGTCGGCACGCGGTCATGTTTCTCGATCTCGATCAGTTCAAGTTAGTTAATGACACGTGTGGCCATGCGGCGGGCGACGAACTACTACGGCATATCTGTGCCTTGTTGCAATCAGGCTTGCGCGAAGGCGATACCCTGGCCCGGTTGGGTGGGGATGAGTTTGGCATCCTGCTTGAAAACTGCCCGCCGGACGCCGCGGAGAAGATCGCCGAAGGGTTGCGCCAGACCGTGCAGAACCTCCATTTCGTGTGGAAGGGCCGGCCTTTTGTGACCACCGTCAGTATCGGCCTGGTGCACGTCTCCCAAGTACCCACCACCCTTGAAGCGTCATTACGTGCTGCTGACATGGCCTGTTATATGGCGAAGGAGAAAGGGCGTAATCGGGTACAGGTCTACCATGCCGACGATTCGGAGTTGTCCCTGCGCTTTGGCGAGATGGTGTGGGTGCAGCGACTGCATATGGCACTGGAGGAAAACCGCTTCTGTTTATATTCCCAGGAAATCGCTGCATTGGGTCAGACGGAGCGCGGGGGTGGGCATATCGAAATATTACTTCGATTGCATGACGAAGCAGGGCGAATGATTCTGCCCAACAGCTTTATTCCCGCCGCCGAACGATACGGACTGATGACATCACTAGATCGTTGGGTGGTGCAGAACGTATTCAAGATCATCGCTCAATGTATTGCCCAGGGGCGAGAAGGGCCGATGGCCATGTGTGCGATAAATCTGTCAGGTATTACTATCGGAGATGATGACTTCCTGGACTTCCTGCGTGAGCAGTTCATTTCCTACGCCATCCCTCCTGAAATGATTTGTTTTGAAATCACAGAAACCAGTGCGATTTCCAATTTGGGGAGTGCAATTAGATTTATTAATGAACTCAAGGGCTTGGGGTGTCATTTCTCGCTGGATGACTTTTGTGCGGGTATGTCCTCGTTCGCATATCTAAAACATTTACCTGTAGACTTCTTGAAGATCGACGGAAGTTTCGTAAAGGATATGCTGGACGACCCGATTAACCGCGCCATGGTCGAAGTGATCAACCACATCGGTCATGTCATGGGTAAGCGCACGATTGCCGAGTTTGTTGAGACGCCTCAGATTGAGCAAGCCTTGCTGGAAATCGGTGTGGATTACGCTCAGGGGTACATTATTGAACGCCCGCAATTGTTTACCTGTGACAGCCTGCAGTGTCGACCCGCGCGACCACAGCCTTTGTTATTCAAGGCGCCCGGCACATTCCGTTGAAATCTCTTGCTGATCAGTACAATCACAATCAAAAGGAGCTCGACAGTGATCGACACATTCAACAGAACCGGCCCGCTTATGGAAGCCGCAAGTTACCCCACCTGGGCACAGAAGTTGATCCAGGATTGCAGCGAGAGCAAGCGCCGTGTGGTCGAGCACGAACTGTATCAGCGCATGCGTGATAACAAACTCAGCGCAAAAACCATGCGTCAGTACCTGATCGGTGGCTGGCCTGTTGTTGAGCAGTTTGCGTTGTACATGGCACAAAACCTGACTAAAACCCGCTTTGCACGTCACCCCGGCGAAGACATGGCGCGCCGCTGGCTGATGCGTAACATTCGTGTAGAACTCAATCACGCCGATTATTGGGTGCACTGGAGTCGTGCGCACGGCGTCAGCCTGGAAGATTTGCAGGCGCAACAAGTAGCCCCGGAGCTTCATGCCCTGAGCCATTGGTGCTGGCACACCAGTTCGGCTGATTCGCTGATCGTGGCGATTGCCGCGACCAACTATGCAATCGAGGGCGCTACCGGCGAGTGGTCAGCGTTGGTCTGCTCCAATGGTATGTATGCGGCGGCGTTCTCGGAGGAAGACCGCAAACGCGCAATGAAATGGTTGAAAATGCATGCCCAGTACGATGATGCTCATCCATGGGAAGCGCTGGAAATCATCTGCGCGCTGGCGGGTACGAACCCAAGCAAATCGCTGCAAGTCGAGTTGCGCCAAGCCGTTTGCAAGAGCTACGACTACATGTTCCTGTTCCTGGAACGGTGCATGCAGCTGGAACAGTCGGAAAGGGCGCCGGTAACTCGTGAGCGCAAGGTGCTGGTCGAGAGTTGACCTGTAGGAGCTGGCGCAGCCTGCGATCTTTTGATCTTGATCTTCGACGATTTTCAAAATCGCAAAAAGATCGCAGGCTGCGCCAGCTCCTACGCCGATTGGGTACAGCCGTGATTGATCGGGCGTACGCAGTCCTCTGTAGATACCGTCTGAAGCTTCAACCCGCCATCGCCAGCCGATTGCGGCCTTCGCGTTTCGCCACATACAAGGCGCTGTCTGCTCGGCGCAACAGGCTTTCGACTGACTCACCGGGTAACAGGGTAGAGCAGCCGAGGCTTACTGTCAGTTCGACAAGCGTGTCATCCGCCCTATATTCCTGAGCCTGCGTCGCATGGCGCAGCCGCTCGCCGACCATGGCAGCGGCCTCTCGGCTCGTGTTGGAGAGCAGGATCAAAAACTCCTCACCGCCATAGCGAAACACCATGTCGATGTTGCGCAGTTGGCCCTTGATCGAAGCGGCTACGGCCTTGAGGACTTCGTCGCCGGCACTGTGGCCGTGGTTGTCGTTGATGCTCTTGAAGTGGTCGATATCCAGCATCAGCAGCGACAGCGGCTGCAGGTGTCGGTGGGCCATATCAATTTCTCGCTGCAGCGTCTGATCCATGGCGATGCGGTTGCCGGTGTCCGTCAGTGGGTCGCGCAGCGCGCTACGGGTGGCCGCCCGGTATAGCAGGGCATTACGTATCGGAAAGAGCAGGGAGGATAGCAGGGACTCCAGATTCCCCAGCTCCTGTTCGCTAAAGCGTTGATTGCGTCGAAACACCAGTTCGCCCAAGTGCTCGCCTTCATGGCTGAGGCTGTAGCTCACGGAATGGTGCCCACGTTCACCGAACTCCAGGCGTAAATCGTTGGCCTGATGCTGATAGTGCAAGGCATCTAGCGGAACGAGTCGCTGAATTTCGCGGAAGAACAATCCCAGGATGCGCTGGGGCTCAAGACTGGTTTGCAACTGCAGGGCGAGTTGCTGGCGCAATTGCGCAAGGCTGATGGGGCGATGCAGGAGGGGCGATTGCTGACCAAAGCCCAGGCGTTGCAATTTGGCGCTATCAAAGTCAATTGCGTTGGTCTGGGTAGGAGATTTCATCGGCGTTAGCCCCTAAGCACGTAATGCTGTCTTACAGGCTGGGTGAGAGCGGCTGCGGGCTGCGCGTCATACTGGTCCATCAGTCCCGTAGGACAATTGACCACAGTCTAGTCTGCTTTACCGATCGTTATAAGCCCCGGCTCAGGCAATGCCCGCTGCGCTAACACGCGGCGTGTCTGAGACGTGTTAGAGCGAAAGTCGTGCCATTCGGTTCAGCTAAATAAAATTCGTTTAAATTCAGATGGTTGGTTGATAAAGGTATCAGGATGCAGGGGCGCGGTGACATTTGTTTGGCATCAGTAGCGGACATGATGACCTTATTGCAGGCGCCGCGACGGTATTCTGTCGCGGCGATTTGTAGGGGGTTACTGAGCGTCGAAAGCCTGACCGTTGATGCCGCTGCTGTCCGGACCCATCAAGTACAGATAGACCGGCATAATTTCATCAGGCGTTGGATTGTTGCTCGGGTTTTCGCCCGGGTATGCCTGAGCCCGCATGCTGGTGCGAGTGGCTCCAGGGTTGATGCTGTTGGCGCGTACCGGCGCGACCGTGTCCAGTTCGTCGGCCAGGGTTTGCATCAGGCCTTCGGTCGCAAACTTCGAGACCCCATAGGCGCCCCAGTAGGCGCGACCTTTGCGTCCGACACTGCTCGAGGTGAACACTACTGATGCGTCCTGGGATAGCTTGAGCAGCGGCAGCATGGTGCTGGTCAGCATGAACATGGCGTTGACGTTGACGTGCATCACACGCATGAAGTTCTCGCCGGACAGCTGCTCCAGCGGGGTGCGTGGGCCAATGATAGAGGCGTTGTGCAGCAAACCATCGAGATGCCCGAACTCGGTTTCGACCATCGCCGCCAGTTCGTCGTACTGATGCGGCAGCGCGGTTTCCAGGTTGAACGGAATGACGGCCGGTTGTGGGTGACCGGCTGCTTCGATTTCGTCATAAACCTGGGTCAGATTGGCTTCGGTCTTGCCCAGCAACAGCACGGTCGCACCATGCGCGGCAAAGGTTTTCGCAGCGGCTGCACCGATACCGCGGCCGGCACCAGTGACCAGGATGACCCGGTCTTTGAGCAAGTCAGGGCGGGCGGAGTAATCAAACATAAAAAACCTCAACAAAAGTTAGATCGTTCTCACGCTCTGCGTGGGAATGCAGCCGGTGACGCTCCGCGTCACTCCTCAGCAGCCACACAACGCATTATCGAGAATCTTGCGCAACTCCAGCGGGTGATCGACCACCACATCGGCACCCCAATGCCTCGGATTGTCGTCTGGATGAATATAGCCATAGGTCACCGCGGCAGTTTTGGTGCCGGCGTCGCGGCCTGACTCGATATCGCGCAGGTCATCGCCAACAAACAGAACGCTGGCCGGATCCAGGTCTAGCATCTTACAGGCGAGGATCAGTGGCTCGGGATCAGGCTTGCTGTTCTTGACGTGATCCGGGCAAATCAGCAGGGCCGAACGCTTGGCCAACCCCAGTTGCTGCATGATCGGTTCGGCAAAGCGCAGCGGTTTATTGGTGACGACACCCCAGATCAGGTTGGCTTTTTCGATGTCTGCCAACAGTTCGGCCATTCCATCGAAAAGCTTGCTGTGAACCGCGCAGTCCTTCAGGTAGCGCTCCAGAAACTCCAGGCGCAGTTCCTCGAAGCCTGGTGATTCCGGGTCCATGGAAAAGGTCACGGCAACCATGGCACGCGCGCCGCCGGAGATCTCGTCGCGGATATGCTTGTCGGAAATCGGCGCCAGGCCGCGATCGGCGAGCATGCTCTGGCAGATGGCAATAAAGTCCGGTGCGGTGTCGAGCAGCGTGCCGTCCATGTCGAAAAGAACCGCTCTGATACGCATGGGCTTACTCCTCCCGCAGGGTCTGGATCATGTAGTTGACGTCAACGTCCGTGGCCAGCTTGTAGTGCTTGGTCAGTGGGTTGTAGGTCAGGCCAATGATGTCCTTGACTGTCAGGCCGGCCGAACGGCTCCAGGCGCCGAGCTCGGAAGGGCGGATGAATTTTTTGAAGTCGTGGGTGCCGCGCGGCAACAGCTTCATGATGTATTCGGCGCCAACAATCGCGAACAGGAACGCCTTTGGATTACGGTTGATGGTAGAGAAAAACACCTGGCCGCCGGGTTTGACCATGCGAAAGCAAGCGCGGATCACCGAAGAGGGGTCTGGCACGTGTTCGAGCATTTCCAGGCAGGTGACCACATCGAACTGCTCCGGCATTTCTTCGGCCAGGTCTTCGGCGGTGATCTGCCGGTACTCGACGCTGACGCCAGACTCCAGTTGATGCAATTGAGCCACGGCCAGCGGGGCTTCGCCCATGTCGATACCCATCACCGTTGCGCCGCGCTGGGCCATGGCTTCGCTGAGGATGCCGCCACCACAACCGACGTCGAGGACTTTTTTACCGGCCAGTTTTACCCGCTCGTCAATCCAGTTGACCCGCAACGGATTGATGTCGTGCAACGGTTTGAATTCACTTTCACGGTCCCACCAGCGATGGGCCAGGGCTTCGAATTTGGCGATTTCAGCGTGGTCGACGTTGCTCATGGGGCATCCTCTAAATCTGATTAATTCTGTGCTCGGCCTTGAACGTCAGCTCAAGGTTTTTCTATCTGTTTACAAAGACTATTCACAAAAACTATTCGCAATGGCCGCTGATGCGTTTGCCCCAGGCGATGGCGGTGGCGCAGAGCTGTTGTTCATCCAGGCGGGTCAGGCGCCGGTCGTCGAGCAATTGCTTGCCATCGACCCAAAGGTGTTTCACGCAATCCCGGCCGGTGGCATATATAAGCTGCGAGACCGGGTCGTAAACGGGTTGCTGCGCCAAGCCTGAGAGGTCGAAAGCCACCAGGTCAGCAGCCTTGCCGACTTCCAGTGAGCCGACTTCGGTGTCCAGTCCCAGTGCTCGTGCGCCGTTGAGCGTGGCCATGCGCAATGCGCGATGGGCATCCAGAGCGGTCGCCGAGCCAGCGACCGCCTTGGCCAAGAGTGCCGCTGTGCGGGTTTCGCCGAGCAGATCCAGGTCATTGTTACTGGCCGCACCATCGGTGCCGACCGCCACATTGACCCCGGCCTGCCACAACCGCTCGACCGGGCAGAAGCCGCTGGCCAGTTTCAGGTTCGATTCCGGGCAATGAATCACGCTGCTGTTACTTTCTACCAGCAAAGCCAGGTCTTCATCGCTGATTTGCGTCATATGTACGGCCTGGAAGCGCGGACCGAGCAAGCCCAGACGCCCCAGTCGGGCCATTGGCCGCTCGCCGCGCTGCTCGACGGATTGCTGTACTTCGAAGGCGGTTTCATGGACGTGCATATGAATCGAGGCATCCAGCTCCTCGGCAATGACCCGGATTTTCTCGAGGTTTTCGTCGCCGACGGTGTAGGGTGCATGGGGGCCGAAGGCGATTTTGATGCGCGGATGGTGCTTGAGGTCGCCGAACAGCTCGATGCCCTGACGGATAGCCTCATCAGCATCGCTTGCGCCGGGAATCGGGAAGTCGAGGATCGGGATGGCAATTTGCGCGCGAATACCGCTGTTATGTACGCGTTCACTGGCGACTTTCGGGAAAAAATACATGTCCGAGAAGCAGGTGATGCCGCCTTTGAGCTGTTCGGCGATGGCCAGATCAGTACCATCGCGAACAAAGTCCTCATCGACCCACTTGGCTTCGGCGGGCCAGATATGCTGCTCCAGCCAGGTCATCAGCGGCAAGTCATCGGCCAAGCCGCGAAACAGTGTCATCGCCGCATGCCCGTGAGCATTGATCAGGCCGGGGCTGAGCAACATGCCCGGCAGCTCGCGGACTTCAGTGGCGTTGAGTTTCAGGGCGTCGGCGCGCGGTCCGATGAACGCAATGCGGCCATCGCGGATACCCAAACCATGCTCTTTGAGGACCACGCCAGCGGGTTCGACAGGTACCAGCCAGGTTGGCAGCAATAGTAAGTCGAGCGCAGCGGCAGGGTTCGGCATCGAGGGTGGGTTCCAGTGCTTTTATAAAGGATGGCGAAGTATACCCGAGCGTCTTCGCAGGGGGATCGCTATAATCGGCGGCTTTTGTTCATGAGTACGGGGTGAGGCATGCGCGATCGACTGTTGGCAGCGGAGAAGGTGAAGGCCATCGATTGGCGGGATGACGCTCTGTACCTGCTTGATCAGCGCATTTTGCCATTCGAGGAAAACTGGATTGCCTATACCAGCGCTGCGGGTGTGGCAGAAGCCATTCGCTCGATGGTGGTGCGCGGTGCCCCGGCCATTGGCATCAGTGCCGCTTATGGTGTGGTGTTGGCGGCGCGCACGCGGTTCGCCGCTGGCGGTGACTGGCAAGCAGCCCTGGAAGAGGATTTTGCCTTGCTCGCGGATTCGCGGCCGACGGCGGTCAATCTATTCTGGGCGTTGAACCGCATGCGCGAGCGTCTTGAGCGCCTGAAGGAGCATACCGATCCGGTGGCGGTCCTTGAAGCAGAGGCCTTGGCCATTCATGAAAGCGATCGCGAAGCCAATTTGACCATGGCTCAGTTGGGTGTCGATCTGATCCGTAAGCATCAGGGCAATGCCCAGGCAATCCTGACCCATTGCAATACCGGCGCCTTGGCCACCGGCGGCTTCGGTACAGCGCTGGGGGTGATTCGTGGTGCATGGCTGGAAGGCATGGTGGAGCGGGTTTACGCCGATGAAACCCGGCCCTGGCTACAAGGTTCGCGACTGACTGCCTGGGAGCTGGCCAATGAAGGGATCCCTGTCACGCTGAACGCCGACTCGGCCGCTGCACACATCATGAAAACCAAGGGCGTGACTTGGGTGATCGTCGGTGCTGACCGGATTACCGCCAATGGCGATGTGGCGAACAAGATTGGTACTTACCAATTGGCGGTATGCGCCATGCACCACGGAGTGCGCTTCATGGTGGTGGCGCCGAGTTCGACCATCGACATGACGCTGGCCAGTGGTGACGATATCCCCATCGAAGAGCGTGAAGGCAGCGAACTGCTGGAAGTTGGTGGCAAGCGCGTCGGGGCTGATGTAGAAGCCTTCAATCCGGTATTCGACGTCACCCCGGCGGACCTGATCGACGCGATCATCACCGAAAAAGGCATTGTCGAGCGGCCCGATACCGCGAAAATGGCCCAGTTGATGTGTCGCAAGCGATTGCATTGAAGGTATTTGGTATCCGTTAGAGAGCTATCGCGAGCAGCCGGTCAACGCTCGATTGCTCGCGATTTGGTCCTTTCAGGCCATAAATAACCGTCATTGAGCCTTAAATTCTTCATTCAATAAGCCTCTAAGCCTCTCTCGTCCCCTATCAGGCTGTCACCGGTCAACTAACTATGCTCCATGCGCGTCTGGGGGATAGGTGCGTGGCGGCGATTGTGATAACATTCGGCGGTTTCCAAGGCAGTCCGATGTGGCTGCCTTTACTGCGCAGATCCATGGCATAACTCGTTGATTTGTCGTAAGTCGATGCATGGCACTTAGCCTGCGTCGACGAGCTTCGTTCGTCCCATATGGATGTGACGAAGTTTCACCAGAAAAAGGAATCAGGCTTCTCATGGGCGAACTGGCCAAAGAAATCATCCCGGTCAATATCGAAGACGAGATGAGGCAGTCCTACCTCGATTACGCAATGAGCGTAATTGTCGGGCGGGCACTGCCTGATGCGCGCGATGGCTTGAAGCCCGTGCACCGGCGCGTACTGTTCGCGATGAGCGAGCTGAGTAACGACTGGAACAAGCCGTACAAGAAATCTGCCCGTGTTGTCGGTGACGTGATCGGTAAGTATCACCCCCATGGTGACACTGCGGTGTACGACACCATCGTTCGTATGGCCCAGCCTTTTTCCCTGCGCTACCTGCTGGTAGACGGCCAGGGTAACTTCGGTTCGGTTGACGGCGACAACGCCGCGGCCATGCGATACACCGAAGTGCGCATGACCAAGCTGGCGCACGAGCTGCTGGCCGACCTGCATAAAGAAACCGTGGACTGGGTGCCGAACTACGACGGCACCGAAATGATTCCGGCGGTCATGCCGACCAAGATCCCCAACCTGCTGGTCAACGGCTCCAGCGGTATCGCCGTGGGCATGGCGACCAACATTCCGCCGCACAACCTCGGTGAAGTCATCGACGGTTGCCTGGCGCTCATCGACAACCCTGAGTTGACCATCGATGAGTTGATGCAATTCATCCCCGGCCCAGACTTCCCGACGGCCGCGATCATCAACGGTCGCGCCGGTATCATCGAAGCCTACCGTACCGGTCGCGGGCGCATTTACATGCGTGCCCGTTCGATCATCGAAGACATCGACAAGGTCGGTGGTCGTCAGCAGATCGTCATCACCGAACTCCCTTACCAGTTGAACAAGGCGCGTCTGATCGAGAAGATCGCCGAGCTGGTTAAAGAGAAGAAGCTCGAAGGTATCACCGAGCTGCGTGACGAGTCCGACAAGGACGGCATGCGCGTCGTGATCGAGCTGCGTCGTGGCGAAGTGCCTGAGGTGATCCTCAACAACCTCTACGCTCAGACTCAGCTGCAAAGCGTGTTCGGTATCAACATCGTTGCGCTGATCGACGGTCGTCCGCGGATCCTCAACCTGAAGGATCTGCTGGAAGCCTTCGTGCGTCACCGCCGCGAAGTCGTAACCCGTCGTACCGTGTTCGAGCTGCGTAAAGCCCGCGAGCGTGGCCACATACTTGAAGGTCAAGCGGTAGCCCTGTCGAACATCGACCCGGTCATCGCCCTGATCAAGGCTTCGCCAACGCCGTCGGAAGCCAAGGAAGCGCTGATCAGCACGCCTTGGGAGTCCAGCGCAGTGGTCGCGATGGTCGAGCGTGCCGGTGCTGATTCCTGCCGTCCGGACAACCTCGATCCGCAATACGGTCTGCGCGAAGGCAAGTACTTCCTTTCGCCAGAGCAGGCGCAAGCCATTCTTGAGCTGCGTCTGCATCGTCTGACTGGCCTGGAACACGAAAAACTGCTGGCCGAATACCAGGAAATCCTCAACCAGATCGGTGAGCTGATCCGCATCCTCAACAGCGCTGTGCGCCTGATGGAAGTGATCCGCGAGGAACTGGAAGTCATTCGTGCCGAGTACGGCGATGTGCGTCGCACCGAGATTCTCGATGCCCGTCTCGACCTGACCCTGGGTGATATGATCCCGGAAGAGGAGCGCGTCGTGACCATCTCCCACGGTGGCTATGCCAAGACCCAGCCATTGGCTGCGTACCAGGCTCAGCGTCGTGGCGGTAAAGGTAAATCGGCTACCGGCGTCAAGGATGAGGACTACATCGCTCACCTGCTGGTCGCCAACAGCCACACCACGCTGCTGCTGTTCTCCAGCAAGGGCAAGGTCTACTGGCTGAAAACCTACGAGATTCCGGAAGCATCCCGCGCTGCCCGTGGTCGTCCGTTGGTCAACCTGCTGCCGCTGGGTGAGGGTGAATACATCACCACCATGCTGCCGGTCGACGAATACACCGAAGGTCACTACATCTTCATGGCCACCGCTGACGGTACCGTGAAGAAGACCCCGCTGGAGCAATTCAGCCGTCAACGCAGCGTTGGCTTGATCGCGCTGGAGCTGGACGAAGGTGACGTACTGATTTCCGCCGCGATCACTGACGGCGAGCGCGAAGTCATGCTGTTCTCCGACGGCGGCAAGGTTACCCGCTTCAAAGAGTCCGATGTTCGCGCCATGGGTCGTACCGCTCGCGGTGTGCGTGGCATGCGTCTGCCGGAAGGTCAGAAGCTGATTTCCATGCTGATCCCGGAAGAAGGCAGCCAGATCCTCACCGCTTCGGCGCGTGGTTATGGCAAGCGTACGGCCATCAGCGAGTTCCCTGAGTACAAGCGTGGCGGTCAGGGCGTTATCGCCATGGTCAGCAACGATCGTAACGGCCGTCTGGTCGGTGCAGTCCAGGTGCTCGACGGCGAGGAAATTATGCTGATTTCCGACCAGGGCACGTTGGTTCGTACCCGCGTCGACGAAGTGTCCAGTCTCGGCCGCAACACTCAGGGCGTGACCCTGATCAAGCTGGCAAGCGACGAAACACTGGTCGGTCTGGAGCGCGTTCAGGAGCCATCCGAAGTCGAAGGCGAAGAGCTGGAAGGCGAGGAAGGCGCTGAGTTCGAAGGTGTTGTGCTGGATGCGGTTGTCGATCCGGACGATGCAGTCGAAAGCCAGCAGGCTGGCGCCGCAGACGAAGAAGAGTCGCAAGACTAAATGAAATCGTAGCAGGGCAGAGTGTTTGCTCTGTCCGCTACCGTGAATGCATAGCGAGAGTGGATGTGAGCAAACGAGCCTATAACTTCTGCGCGGGTCCTGCTGCGCTGCCTGAAGCTGTCCTGTTGCGTGCCCAGTCCGAGTTACTGGACTGGCACGGCAAGGGCCTGTCGGTCATGGAAATGAGCCATCGCAGTGATGAGTTCGTGTCCATCGCGACCAAGGCCGAGCAGGATCTGCGTGATCTGCTGGATATCCCCTCGAACTATAAAGTGCTGTTTCTGCAAGGCGGCGCCAGTCAGCAATTTGCTCAGATTCCTCTGAATCTGTTGCCGGAAACTGGCAAAGCCGACTATATCGACACCGGTATCTGGTCGCAGAAAGCCATTGAAGAAGCTTCGCGCTTTGGCACCGTCAATGTGGCGGCAACGGCCAGGCCTTACGATTATTTCGCAATTCCCGGTCAGAACGAATGGAAGCTGTCGCAAGACGCGGCCTACGTGCACTACGCGCCGAACGAAACCATTGGCGGCCTGGAATTCAGCTGGATCCCGGAAACCGGTGATGTTCCGCTGGTCGCAGACATGTCTTCGGACATCCTGTCCCGTCCTGTGGATGTCTCGCGTTTCGGCATGATCTACGCCGGCGCACAGAAAAACATCGGCCCGAGCGGCATCGTCGTCAACATCGTTCGCGAAGACCTGCTGGGTCGTGCCCGTTCAATCTGCCCGACCATGCTCGACTACAAAGTCGCGGCCGACAACGGCTCCATGTACAACACTCCGCCAACCTTGGCCTGGTACCTGTCCGGTCTGGTCTTCGAATGGTTGAAAGAGCAAGGTGGCGTAGAAGCCATCGGCAAGCTCAACGACATCAAGCAGCGCACGCTGTATGGCTTCATCGATGCCAGCGGCCTGTATAGCAACCCGATCAACAAGACTGATCGTTCGTGGATGAACGTACCGTTCCGTCTGGCTGACGATCGTCTCGACAAGCCGTTCCTGGCGGGTGCCGAGGAGCGCGGTCTGTTGAACCTCAAGGGTCACCGTTCGGTAGGTGGCATGCGCGCCTCTATCTACAACGCCGTCGACATTACCGCGGTCAACGCGCTGGTGGCGTACATGGCAGAGTTCGAGAAGGAACACGGCTAATGTCTGAGCAAGAACTCAAGGCACTGCGCCTGCGCATTGACAGCCTGGACGAGAAAATCCTCGAGCTGATCAGTGAGCGTGCGCGCTGCGCCCAGGAAGTCGCGCGAGTAAAGATGGCTTCACTGGCCGAAGGCGAAGTGCCGGTGTTCTATCGTCCTGAGCGCGAAGCTCAGGTGCTCAAGAAAGTCATGGAACGCAATAAAGGTCCGTTGGGCAACGAAGAAATGGCGCGCCTGTTTCGCGAAATCATGTCTTCGTGCCTGGCGCTGGAGCAGCCGCTGAAAGTGGCTTATCTCGGCCCGGAAGGCACCTTCACTCAAGCAGCCGCCATGAAGCACTTTGGTCATGCCGTGATCAGCAAGCCGATGGCGGCGATTGACGAAGTGTTCCGTGAAGTGGCTGCCGGTGCGGTGAATTTTGGTGTGGTCCCGGTGGAAAACTCCACTGAGGGTGCGGTCAACCACACCCTCGACAGCTTCCTCGAGCACGACATGGTGATCTGTGGCGAAGTCGAGCTACGTATCCACCATCACCTGTTGGTCGGTGAAAACACCAAGACTGACAGCATCAGCCGCATCTATTCCCACGCCCAGTCCCTGGCTCAGTGCCGCAAGTGGCTGGATGCCCATTACCCGAATGTCGAGCGCGTGGCGGTTTCCAGCAACGCCGAAGCAGCCAAGCGGGTCAAGGGTGAGTGGAACTCGGCAGCCATTGCTGGTGATATGGCGGCAGGCTTGTACGGCCTGACTCGTCTGGCCGAAAAAATCGAGGACCGCCCGGACAATTCCACGCGTTTCTTGATGATTGGCAGCCAGGAAGTGCCACCGACCGGCGACGACAAGACCTCTATCATCGTCTCCATGAGCAACAAGCCCGGTGCGCTACACGAGCTGCTGGTTCCGTTCCACGACAATGGCATCGACCTGACGCGGATCGAAACCCGGCCTTCGCGCAGTGGCAAATGGACCTATGTGTTCTTCATCGACTTCGTCGGCCATCACCGTGATCCGTTGATCAAGGCTGTGCTGGAGAAGATCAGTCAGGAAGCAGTGGCACTCAAAGTGCTGGGTTCCTACCCGAAAGCGGTTCTCTGAGGCTTTAATAATGAGTGGTGACTTCCTCGCTCTGGCACAGCCGGGCGTGCAACAGCTTTCGCCTTACGTCCCAGGCAAACCCGTGGACGAACTGGCTCGCGAGCTGAATATAGATCCGGCAAAAATCGTCAAACTGGCGAGCAATGAAAACCCGTTGGGTGCCAGTCCTAAAGCCTTGGCGGCGATTCGCGAAGAGCTGGTCGAGCTGACCCGTTATCCGGATGGCAACGGCTTTGCCCTCAAGAGTTTGTTGGCCGAGCAGTGCCGTGTGCAGCTCGATCAGGTGACTTTGGGTAACGGTTCCAATGACATTCTGGAGCTGGTCGCCCGTGCCTATCTGGCGCCCGGTCTGAATGCGGTGTTCAGTGAGCATGCGTTCGCCGTCTATCCGATCGTCACCCAGGCCGTGGGTGCCGAGGCGCGGGTGATCCCGGCCAAAGACTGGGGTCACGATTTACCGGCGATGCTCGAAGCCATCGACAGCAATACCCGCGTGGTCTTCATTGCCAATCCGAACAACCCGACCGGCACCTGGTTCGGTGCCGAGGCATTGGACGAATTCCTTCAGGATGTGCCCGAGCAGGTGCTGGTGGTACTCGATGAAGCCTATATCGAATATGCCGAAGGAAGCGATCTTCCAGATGGTCTGGATTTCCTCGCGGCTTACCCGAATCTGCTGGTCTCGCGGACGTTCTCCAAGGCTTATGGTCTGGCCGCGTTGCGTGTCGGTTATGGCCTGTCCACGGCAGTCGTCGCCGATGTGCTGAACCGCGTGCGTCAGCCGTTCAACGTCAACAGCCTGGCTTTGGCTGCGGCCTGTGCTGCTCTGCAGGACGCCGAATATCTGGCCGAAAGCCGTCGCTTGAACGAATCCGGCATGCATCAGCTGGAAGCGGGCTTTCGCGAGTTGGGCCTGAGCTGGATTCCGTCCAAAGGCAACTTCATTGCGGTCGATCTGGGTCGCGTCGCGGCACCGGTGTTCCAGGGTCTGCTGCATGAAGGTGTGATCGTGCGTCCGGTGGCCAACTACGGCATGCCGAATCACCTGCGCATCACCATCGGTTTGCCGGCTGAAAACAGCCGCTTCCTCGAGGCGCTGGCCAAGGTTCTGGCTCGTGGTTGATGTCATTGCAGTGCAACCTGCAGTGCCTATGATCGGTCGCCTAGTGGTGGTCGGTCTGGGGCTTATCGGTGGTTCCTTTGCCAAAGGCTTGCGCGAAAGTGGCCTGTGCCGCGAGGTAGTGGGCGTCGATCTTGATCCGCAATCGCGCAAGCTGGCGGTTGAGCTGGGTGTGGTGGATCGCTGCGAAGAAGACCTTGCTGTCGCTTGCATCGGTGCCGACGTCATTCAGTTGGCAGTGCCAATTCTGGCGATGGAAAAATTGCTGGCCGTTTTGGCGGGCATGGACCTGGGGCGGGCGATTCTGACGGATGTGGGCAGCGCTAAAGGCAATGTGGTGCGCGCTGCGAGCGAGGCATTCGGTGGCATGCCGGCGCGTTTCGTGCCGGGTCATCCGATTGCCGGTTCCGAACAGAGTGGGGTGGAAGCCTCCGATGCGCAGTTGTTCCGTCGACACAAAGTGATTCTGACTCCGCTGGAGCAGACCGATCCGGCTGCGCTGGCAATAGTCGACAGGCTGTGGCGCGAGTTGGGTGCGGATGTCGAGCACATGCAGGTCGAGCGTCATGATGAAGTGCTGGCGGCTACAAGCCATTTACCGCACTTACTGGCATTCGGTTTGGTCGATTCGTTGGCCAAGCGAAGTGAAAATCTTGAGATCTTCCGTTACGCTGCGGGCGGTTTCCGCGATTTCACAAGAATCGCTGGCAGTGACCCGGTCATGTGGCACGACATCTTCCTCGCCAATCGCGAAGCTGTTCTGCGCACACTCGATACATTTCGCAGCGATCTCGACGCCTTGCGCGACGCGGTCGATGCAGGGGACGGGCACCAACTGTTGGGCGTTTTTACACGCGCCCGGGTTGCCCGCGAGCATTTCAGTAAAATCCTGGCCCGCCGGGCCTATGTGGACGCTATGAACTCCAACGACCTGATTTTCCTGGCTAATCCTGGTGGCCGCCTGACTGGGCGGATTCGTGTACCAGGCGACAAATCGATTTCCCACCGTTCAATCATGCTCGGCTCCCTCGCTGAGGGCACCACTGAAGTCGAAGGTTTCCTCGAGGGCGAAGATGCCTTGGCGACGCTGCAGGCTTTCCGTGACATGGGTGTTGTGATCGAAGGTCCGCACCATGGCCGCGTGACCATTCACGGCGTCGGCCTGCACGGCTTGAAGCCCGCTCCGGGTCCGATCTACTTGGGTAACTCCGGTACATCGATGCGCCTGCTGTCGGGTTTGCTGGCGGCTCAGAGCTTCGACAGCACCTTGACCGGTGACGCTTCGCTGTCCAAGCGGCCGATGAACCGTGTGGCCAATCCGCTGCGCGAAATGGGCGCAGTCATCGAGACGGCCGAAGACGGTCGTCCACCGATGACCATTCGCGGTGGTAATAAGCTCAAAGGCCTGACCTACACCATGCCGATGGCCAGTGCTCAGGTGAAATCCTGCTTGCTGTTGGCTGGTCTGTACGCCGATGGCAAAACCACTGTCACCGAGCCGGCTCCGACTCGCGACCATACCGAGCGTATGTTGCGTGGTTTCGGCTACCCGGTCACCGTGAATGGCGCTACGGCTTCGGTCGAGTCCGGGCACAAACTGACGGCGACCCATATTGAAGTCCCGGGGGATATTTCCTCGTCTGCATTCTTCCTGGTCGCAGCGTCGATTGCCGAAGGCTCTGAATTGGTGCTTGAGCACGTCGGTATCAACCCGACCCGTACCGGCGTGATCGATATTTTGCGTCTGATGGGCGCTGATATCACTCTGGAAAACCAGCGTGAAGTCGGCGGCGAGCCTGTGGCTGATCTGCGTGTGCGTGCGGCTAAACTGAAGGGTATCGAGATCCCGGAGGAGCTGGTTCCGTTGGCCATCGACGAATTCCCTGTGCTGTTCGTGGCTGCCGCCTGTGCCCACGGGCGCACAGTACTGCGTGGCGCAGAAGAGCTGCGCGTCAAAGAGTCGGATCGTATTCAAGTGATGGCCGATGGTTTGCTGGCGCTGGGCGTCAAATGCGAGCCGACCCCGGACGGCATCATCATCGATGGTGGTCAGATCGGTGGTGGTGAAGTGCATGGTCATGGCGATCACCGCATTGCTATGGCGTTCAGCGTTGCGTCGTTGCGGGCAAGCGCTCCAATCCGTATCCATGACTGCGCCAACGTCGCGACGTCTTTCCCTAACTTCCTCGCGTTGTGCGCGCAAGTTGGTATCCGCGTTGCGCAAGAGGTTCAGTCGTGATCGTCAAAGCACCTGTCATTACCATCGATGGGCCGAGCGGTTCGGGTAAAGGCACCATCGCGGGTATCCTGGCCAAGCGTCTGGACTGGTGTCTGCTCGATTCCGGTGCGCTGTACCGCGTGTTGGCATTTGCTGCGCGTAATCACGGGGTCGACCTGACCAATGAGGAGTCGCTGAAATTGCTCGCGGCTCATCTCGACGTGCAGTTCGTCGCGGCGACCGAAGGTCATCCGCAGCGGATTATCCTCGAAGGTGATGACGTCACCGACGACTTGCGCAACGAACAAGTCGGCGCCTGGGCTTCTCAGGTAGCCGCGCTGCCAGCGGTGCGGGATGCTTTGCTGCAGCGTCAGCGGGCGTTCCAGGAGCTTCCGGGTCTGGTGGCTGATGGCCGGGACATGGGCACGGTAGTGTTCCCCGATGCGCCGCTGAAGATTTTTCTGACCGCCAGCGCCGAGGAACGTGCACGTCGCCGTTACTTGCAGTTGAAGGCCAAAGGCGATGATGTTAGTCTGTCGAGTCTGCTAGATGAGATACGTGTGCGCGATGAGCGCGACACCCAGCGAGCGGTAGCCCCGCTCAAGCCGGCGGCTGACGCCATACAGCTGGATTCCACGGAATTGTCCATCGAACAGGTGCTGGAACGCATCATGAGCGAGATCGCCATTCGCGATATCGCCGGGTGACCAAGAAATTCTGCAGGGGACACCAGGCATAGTCCTGCGGTTTTTCTTTTATATGAACGTAACCCACATCGTCTGGGATGTGGCAGATGGGCGTATTCTTCGCCCTTATCAACAGGAATTAAAATGAGCGAAAGCTTTGCAGAACTCTTTGAAGAAAGCCTAAAAACCCTGAACCTTCAGGCAGGCTCCATCATCACCGCAGTCATCGTTGATATCGATTACCAAGCTGGTTGGGTAACCGTTCACGCTGGTTTGAAGTCTGAAGGCCTCATTCCGCTGGAACAGTTCCACAACGACGCTGGCGAACTGAACATCAACATTGGTGATGAAGTTCACGTTGCGCTGGACGCGGTCGAAGACGGCTTTGGCGAAACCAAACTGTCCCGTGAAAAAGCCAAGCGCGCTGAATGCTGGATTGTTCTGGAAGCAGCCTTCGCAGCCGAAGAAGTGGTCAAGGGCGTTATCAACGGTAAGGTTAAAGGCGGCTTCACTGTCGACGTTAACGGCATCCGTGCGTTCCTGCCAGGTTCTCTGGTTGACGTCCGTCCAGTGCGCGACACCACGCACCTGGAAGGCAAAGAGCTCGAATTCAAGGTCATCAAACTCGACCAGAAACGCAACAACGTTGTCGTTTCCCGTCGTAGCGTCCTCGAAGCCGAGAACTCCGCTGAGCGCGAAGCTCTGCTGGAATCCTTGCAGGAAGGTCAGCAAGTCAAAGGTATCGTCAAAAACCTCACCGATTACGGCGCATTCGTCGATCTGGGTGGCGTCGATGGCCTGCTGCACATTACCGACATGGCTTGGAAGCGTATCAAGCATCCTTCCGAAATCGTCAACGTTGGCGACGAGATCGATGTCAAGGTTCTGAAGTACGATCGCGAACGCAATCGTGTTTCCCTGGGCTTGAAGCAGCTGGGCGAAGATCCATGGGTCGCTATCAAAGCTCGTTACCCAGAAAGCACTCGCGTAACCGCGCGTGTAACCAACCTGACCGACTACGGCTGCTTCGCTGAGCTGGAAGAAGGCGTGGAAGGCCTGGTACACGTTTCCGAAATGGACTGGACCAACAAGAACATCCACCCTTCGAAAGTCGTACAAGTCGGCGACGAAGTGGAAGTTATGGTTCTGGACATCGACGAAGAGCGTCGTCGTATCTCCCTCGGCATCAAGCAGTGCAAATCTAACCCATGGGAAGATTTCTCTGGCCAGTTCAACAAGGGCGATAAAATCTCCGGCACCATCAAGTCGATCACCGATTTCGGTATCTTCATTGGTCTGGACGGCGGCATCGACGGCCTGGTTCACCTGTCCGACATCTCCTGGAACGAAGTGGGCGAAGAAGCCGTACGTCGCTTCAAGAAGGGCGACGAGCTCGACACCGTCATCCTGTCTGTTGATCCAGAGCGTGAGCGTATCTCCCTGGGTATCAAGCAGCTGGAAAGCGATCCGTTCTCCGAGTACGTTCAAGAGAACGACAAAGGCGCAATCGTTAAGGGTATCGTGAAAGAAGTTGACGCCAAAGGCGCCATCATCACCCTCGCTACCGATATCGAAGCTACTCTGAAAGCCTCCGAAATCAGCCGTGACCGCATCGAAGATGCACGTAACGTTCTGAAAGAAGGCGAAGAAGTTGAAGCCAAGATCATCAGCGTTGACCGCAAGAGCCGTGTAATCCAGCTGTCCATCAAGTCGAAAGACGTTGAAGACGAGAAAGAAGCTATCCAGAGCCTGCGCGAGAAGCCAGCTACTTCGGATATCGCTGCTGGTCCTACCACTCTGGGCGACCTGTTGCGTGCACAAATGGAAAAACAGAACTAAGTTCTGTCGGACCATAGAAAAAGGGCGACTTCGGTCGCCCTTTTTTGTGCCTGCGATTTGACCTGCAACTCGCGCTGTATACAAAACCCCGTAGGAGCTGCCGCAGGCTGCGATCTTTTGATCTTTTGGGGGTTCGCTCAATGCGTCCTGCGAACTGTTCAATCGTCTATTCAGGGTTAGGCTAGGCTTTGACTTGAAGCAAGCGACTGCAGGGTGGGGGCACCCCCGCACAAGGAGGGGAATGAACAAGCTCATTTTTATAATGGCAGTGCTGGTTCTTGCAGGATGTACAACCAGCGCCAAAACTCACGTGGTGCGTGGAGTTAGTGGCATAGAGATCGATTGTTCGGGGCTCGGCTCGGGCTGGGATAAATGCTACAAGCGCGCCACTCGCGAGTGTAAGGCGCAAGGCTACAAGGTTGTCGCCAAGTCCAGCGATGTGAAGGAGAGCGCCGAGGACTATCCATTTGGCTGGAATCCGGCGGGCCTCCTTTCGCGTTCCATGCTGGTTATCTGCCGATGAGCAGCGCAGGTTCGGCGCTACCTGAATGCAAAGCTAAAACTTTTGGCCTCTGTAAATGTCGTAACTCTTGGCCTGTACGGGCTATCTCAAGCGCGGTGCAGATAAGTCAATACATGGGCTGTTCAAAATCCTCCGAGCATGCTAAAACCTTTGAAGCGCTGATCTAGCTGCTTGAAAAAGAAGGGAAAAATATGACGAAGTCGGAGTTGATCGAACGAATTGTCACCCATCAAGGGCTGCTGTCATCCAAGGATGTCGAGCTGGCCATCAAGACCATGCTTGAGCAAATGTCCCAGTGCCTGGCTACCGGTGATCGTATCGAAATCCGTGGCTTTGGCAGCTTCTCTTTGCACTACCGCGCACCGCGCGTAGGTCGCAATCCAAAAACCGGTCAGTCCGTCAGCCTTGACGGCAAATTCGTTCCCCACTTCAAGCCGGGCAAAGAGCTCCGGGATCGGGTGAATGAGGATGAGGAGGACGAGATTTGATAGCGTCTGCTCAAGGAGCAATTCATGCGTAGTTTGAAGCGTGTGCTCCTCCTGGTAGCTGTTCTCTTGCTAGTGCTGGCGATTCTGGCTTTTGTGCTTGAGAACCAACAATCAGTTTCCTTGCTGTTCCTGGGCTGGGCTGGGCCGCAGTTGCCTGTATCAGTTGTCACCGTAGCTGCGCTGTTGATAGGGATGCTGATTGGGCCTTCGATCGGCTGGTTTGTCAGTCGCACCTCACGAGCGCGACGCAAGCGCTTGGTTTGATTGCGACCAGGGCAGGATGCCCCTCAAGTTTTCACGCGTTGTCTGTCTATATCCGTTAGTAAATCCGTCTTTAAACTGTAAAATGCTACGTCTGTCTGAAAAACCGGAGATTTCATAGGAATCTCGATAGCGGCACGGGCGGATCACTCGTCAGAGGCTACGGCTAATACGATAGCTTTTGCATTTATGGTTTAGACAGCGCTCGGTATGCAGCCTTGTCAGCAACTCAAGGGTATGGTTTTCGCGTGAAAATTCTAGTAACCGGCGGCGCCGGGTTTATCGGCTCTGCAGTCATTCGTCATATCATTTCCAATACTACTGACTCCGTAGTAAACCTCGATAAGCTTACTTACGCGGGTAACCTTGAGTCTGTGGCAGAAGCTGCTCAGAGTGAGCGCTATGTTTTCGAGCGCGTGGATATCTGCGACCGGGATCAGGTGGATCGCGTCCTGCGCGAGCACCAGCCCGATACGATCATGCACCTCGCGGCTGAATCCCACGTCGATCGCTCGATCTCCGGTCCTTCCGAGTTCATCCAAACCAATATTATCGGTACTTACACTTTGTTAGAGGCTGCTCGCCACTATTGGAGTGCCATGGATGATGAGCGTAAAGCCAATTTTCGCTTCCACCATATTTCTACCGATGAAGTCTACGGAGACCTCGAAGGTCCGGAAGACCTCTTCACTGAAACAACGCCCTACCAGCCAAGCTCGCCGTACTCGGCCAGCAAGGCCAGTTCTGATCACCTGGTTCGTGCCTGGAGCCGTACTTACGGCTTGCCTACACTGGTCACCAACTGCTCGAACAACTACGGTCCTTGCCACTTCCCGGAGAAGCTGATCCCGCTGATCATTCTCAACGCGCTGGAAGGCAAGCCGTTGCCGGTCTATGGAAAAGGCAATCAGGTTCGCGACTGGCTCTACGTCGAAGACCATGCACGAGCCCTGTACAAAGTCGTGACCGAAGGCGTCATCGGCGAGACCTACAACATTGGCGGTCACAACGAAAAGCAGAATATTGAAGTGGTGCATACCCTTTGCGCGCTGCTTGATGAGCTGCGTCCGGACTCCGTGCATCGCCCACATGCAAGCTTGATCACCTATGTTCAAGATCGCCCGGGTCACGATCAGCGCTATGCAATCGATGCCAGCAAAATCCAGCGTGAGTTGGGTTGGGTGCCTGAAGAGACATTCGAAACCGGAATCCGCAAAACCGTCGAGTGGTACCTCAACAACACTGAATGGGTTGCACACGTGAAAAGTGGCAGCTATCAACAGTGGATTGATAAAAACTATGCCGATCGCTCAGGCAAAGCATGAAAATCCTACTGCTTGGAAAGAACGGGCAGGTTGGCTGGGAACTGCAGCGTTCACTTTCGCCACTCGGCGAGGTGATCGCTTTGGACCGTCATGCGGTCGATGGGCTATGCGGTGACTTGTCCGATCTTGACGCGCTGCGTGCAACGATTCGTCAGGTCAAACCCGATGTGATCGTCAACGCTGCGGCTTACACGGCGGTGGATAAAGCCGAATCAGAGCCTGAGCTCGCAACGCGCGTAAATGCTCTGGCGAGCCAGGTCATGGCCGAGGAAGCGTTGTCCCTGGATGCCTGGCTGATTCACTACTCGACGGACTACGTGTTCAGCGGCAGCGGGCAAAAGCCATGGCAAGAAGATGACGCAGTTGCGCCAGTGAATCATTACGGTGCGAGTAAACTTGCTGGCGAGCAGGCCATTACCGCTTCGGGCTGCAAGCACCTGATCTTTCGCACCAGTTGGGTCTATGGCGCCCGCGGTAACAACTTTGCCAAGACCATGTTGCGTTTGGCCAAGGACCGGGAAACTTTGAGCGTTATTGCTGATCAGATCGGCGCACCCACTGGTGCAGATCTGATCGCAGACGTTACAGCGTTGGCGATTCCAAAGATCGTTGATCGTCCTGGCCTGGTGGGCGTGTATCACTTGGCGGCCGCCGGCGAAGTCTCGTGGCACGGCTATGCTAGTCATGTAATAAATTTTGCGCGGGCCAATGGTGAGCAGTTAGCCGTGGTTGAGATTACTCCCATAGACACGGTGGCTTATCCGACACCCGCCCGCCGGCCTCTGAATTCCCGAATGAATACTCAGAAGCTGCGTGACAGTTTTTCTCTGCATCTGCCGGATTGGCAAAGTGGCGTAACCCGAATGCTTATGGAAGTTCTCAATAAATGATCAACACGACAAATCGCAAAGGCATCATCCTCGCAGGCGGCTCGGGTACGCGTTTGCATCCGTTGACACTGGGTGTGTCGAAGCAAATGCTGCCCATCTACGACAAGCCGATGATTTTTTATCCGCTGTCAGTACTGATGCTCGCGGGTATGCGTGAGATTTTGATCATCTCCACTCCTGAAGATTTGCCGTGCTTCCGCAAGCTGCTGGGTGATGGCAGTTTGTACGGTATTCAGCTGACTTATGCCGAGCAGCCAAGCCCGGACGGCTTGGCCCAAGCCTTTATCATCGGCGAAGAGTTCATCGGTAAGGATCCATGCTGTCTGATCCTGGGCGATAACATCTTCTACGGTCAGCACTTCTCGGATAATCTGCGCTCTGCCACTACCCAACAACACGGCGCTACAGTGTTCGGTTACCACGTTTCAGATCCTGAGCGTTTTGGCGTGGTTGAGTTCGACGCCTCGGGTCGTGCCCTGAGCATCGAAGAAAAGCCGCTCAAGCCAAAATCCAGCTACGCAGTGACCGGCCTGTATTTCTACGACAACCAGGTCGTCGATATCGCCAAGAACATCAAGCCTTCTGAGCGCGGCGAGCTGGAAATTACCGACGTCAACCGTGCCTATCTCGAGCAAAAGACTTTGAATGTCGAAATGCTCGGTCGCGGCTTCGCCTGGCTCGACACCGGTACCCACGATTCGCTGCTTGAAGCCAGTCACTTTGTGCACACCATCGAGCAGCGCCAGGGTTTGAAAGTGGCTTGCCTGGAAGAGATCGCCTATCACAACGGCTGGATCACTGCCGAGCAGTTGGGCGCTCAAGCTGATGCTCTGAAGAAGACCGGCTACGGTCAGTACCTGCAGAAACTGTTGGACTCGCCTTCCCGCTGAGACGACCGCGTTACCTTCTGGACGGCAACGTTCGAACCGTTTAAGCAGGATTGGCATGCCAGTAAAACGTCCTAAAATTGCAGTTTTGCTGGCTGCCTACAATGGAATGCAATGGATCGAAGAGCAGCTTGCCTCGATCCTCAACCAGCAATCAGTCGATGTGACAGTTTATATCAGCGTCGATCCTTCAACGGATGACACCGAGGCTTGGTGCGCCGCATATGCCGCTGATCACGCTCGCGTGGTATTGCTACCAGCCGCCGGCACCTTCGGCGGCGCTTCACGTAATTTTTTCCGGTTGATCCGTGATGTCGATTTCGACGGCTATGACTTCATTGCCTTTGCCGATCAGGATGACGTTTGGCACGCTGACAAACTCGAGCGGGCGATACGGGTCCTGAATACCGGCAAATATACGGCTTATTCGAGCAACGTCACCGCCTTCTGGCCAAATGGCAGAACCCAGTTACTGGATAAGGCGCAGCCACAGGTTACCTGGGACTTCCTGTTCGAGGCGGCCGGGCCTGGCTGCACTTACGTGTTTGGCAAAAGTCTGGCGGCATCGTTGAAGGCGTCCATACTCGCCAATTGGCAGCAACTGCAGGAAGTCAGCTTGCATGACTGGTACTGCTACGCCTTTGCACGTAGCCATGGCTACACGTGGTTCATCGATCCGCTTCCGACGATGCAATACCGCCAGCATGAGCGTAATCAAGTGGGGGCCAATACTGGAATAAACCCATTGATCGCACGCTACAAAACCATTCACGACGGCTGGTGGTTCTCTCAAGTCCGGCTCATCACATGCCTGGTTGGGCAAAGCAGCGATCCCTTTGTCCAAGACTGGCTGCGCTTGGGGCGCAGGCAATTATTAAAGCTCTCATTGAGTGCCTGGAAATGCCGGCGTCGTGTGCGCGACAAGGTGTTCTTCTTTTGTATTTGCTGCGCCACGGCGGTGATCGGGAATAAAGCTGAATGACAGACCCTAAGGTTTTGGTCACAGGGGCAAGCGGGTTTGTTGGCGAAGCGCTGGTCTTCAGGCTGTTGTTGGACAAGAAGTTCACCCCAATCGCGGCTGCTCGCGGTGCAACGCGGCTGCATGGTTTGTGCCCCGTTGTACCTTTCGATTTGACCGACGCCAAGGCCTTGCCCACGCTAAATGATGTACGCGTGGTCATCCACGCCGCTGCCCGAGTGCACGTGATGAATGAAACCGCCATGGACGCCTTGGCCGAGTTTCGCAAAGTCAATGTAGAAGGCACCCTCAGGCTGGCGCAGCGCGCCGCCGAATCGGGGGTAAAACGCTTCATCTTCATCAGTTCGATCAAGGTCAACGGTGAAAGCACCATCCCAGGCAAACCGTTCAAAGCCGATGATCGTCCGGCCCCGGTTGATCCTTATGGTGTGTCCAAGCACGAAGCCGAAGAAGCGTTGAAGCAACTCGGTCACGAGACTGGTATGGAGGTGGTAATCATCCGCCCACCATTGGTCTATGGGCCGGGGGTCAAAGCCAACTTCCTGAGCATGTTGAGTTGGCTCAATAAAGGTATCCCTTTGCCATTTGGCGCGATTCGTAACCAGCGGAGCTTGGTGGCTATCGGAAACCTGGTAGACCTGATAGTCACCTGCATCGATCATCCTGCTGCGGCGAACAACACTTTCCTGGTCAGCGACGGTGAAGATTTATCCACAACCCAGTTGCTGCGACGATTGGCCCGGGCTTTGGGTAAAAATGCTCGACTGCTGCCACTACCTGAGGGGCTATTGAAGCTGGCAGCTTCAGCACTGAGCAAGCAAGCCGTGGCCCAGCGCATCTGCGGGTCGTTGCAGGTCGATATCAGTAAGAGCCGCGAGTTATTGGGGTGGACCCCCCCCATCAATATGGACACAGCCATGCGTCAGACCGCTGGCCATTACTTGGATAAGCAAACGAAATGACTTTTTGGTGGGTGCTACTCACGGTATTCGCTGTTTCCTGGGCATTGACGCTCGTCTTGCGCCGTTATGCCCTAGCCCAGAGCTTGATGGACATACCCAACGAACGCAGTTCCCACACAGTCCCTACACCTCGCGGTGGAGGCGTAGCCATTGTTGTCACCTTTGTGCTGGCGCTTCCCATTCTTACTGGCCTCGACCTGCTGAGCTATGCCGCATTGTATGGGCTGCTGGGCTCCGGCCTGCTCGTCGCGGTCATTGGTTTCACCGACGACCATGGGCATATCGCTGCCAGATGGCGGCTACTGGGGCACTTCATCGCGGCTGCGTGGGCACTGTTCTGGTTAAACGGCCTTCCACCAATACCGCTCTTTGGTGTCATGGTTGATCTTGGATGGTTTGGTGATGTTCTGGCCTTGGTTTATTTGGTGTGGATGCTTAACCTCTATAACTTCATGGACGGCATTGATGGTTTGGCCAGTGCTGAAGCGATCAGTGTCTGCTTGGGAATGTGTCTGGTTTATTGGCTTAGCGGAACCGTTGAACTGATTTGGGCTCCGCTGATTCTGGCGGCTGCTGTGGCGGGTTTTCTTTGCTGGAACTTCCCTCCTGCACGAATTTTCATGGGCGATGCCGGGAGTGGTTTCTTGGGAATCATTCTGGGTGTGTTGGCCGTTGATGCGGGGGGCGCATCATCGGAATTGCTTTGGAGTTGGCTGATTCTGCTTGGGGTGTTTATTGTCGATTCGACGTGGACGCTTGCCAGGCGGCTGTTGAACGGCGACAAGGTTTACGAGGCCCATCGTAGTCATGCTTATCAATATGCCTCTCGACACTATCGAAGCCATAAGGCAGTGGTGCTTGCTGTCATTGGGATGAATACTCTCTGGTTGTTGCCTTTGGCCGTTGCTGTAGGGAAGGGGCTTGTTCCCGGGGTCACAGGGCTGATTGTTGGCTATGCCCCGTTGATGTTGATTGCATGCAAATTCAGGGCAGGAGCGCGGGAAGGAAAGTGTCCATAGCAGATGATCTGCAGCGCGCCTCAGCGTTTTCGGGATTTTGGTGAGTGAGGGTACCGAGTGCCGACGAGATGCGGCGGCATCAGGGGCAGGGTGGATCGTGGGTGTCGGTGGCAGATGATGTTATGATTCGCGACTGCTGACGGCGGGGCTTTCATTAGCCCGAGCCAGGGTGCGACGAGAGGCTGGGTTAAATGTCACTTTCCGTTTTTCCCCCAGCCAGGTACGAGACCGGAACGTTGTGGTAAACCTGTTGCCAGGGCCATCACAATGATGGCGATGTGTAATGAAATATTGCTTTATTGTTGTAGATGAAAATTAGTAGAAATACTGCTCAAGTTTAATCAGAGTTGGAGCGGGAATAAATGCTACATAAGGATAATAATTTAAACTTACTACGGTTGGTAGCCGCGCTGATGGTTCTTTATGCGCATTCCTTTGCATTCTACGGTAATGCGCCGGCTGGGTTTCTCGGTCTCACCTCTTATGGTGGGCTCGGTATCGATATATTCTTTATTATCAGTGGCTATTTAATTGTCAAAAGTTGGGATTTTAATCCGTCTGCTGGTAGTTTTTTGATCAAAAGATCGTTGCGAATATTTCCAGCGCTGATGGTTGTTGTTCTTGTCAGCATGTTTTTTCTCGGGCCGATTTTTTCTACCCTAACCGTGAAAGAATATTTTTCACATCCGCAATTTTCGTCCTATTTTAGAAATATTATTCTAAGCCCGGTATTTTATTTGCCGGGAGTATTGGAGTACTCGAGAGTTCCTAATGCGGTCAATGGATCGTTGTGGAGCCTGCCGGTCGAATTCTTCATGTATTTGGTAGTGATGGGGCTTGGGTTGCTCTTCAACGGCGGGCGTTTAATATACACCGCCGTCACTGCATTGTTCGCTCTGGTTGTGGTTTTTTGGTGCTGGAGAGATGCTCCTTTAGTGGTTGTCTACGGTACTGATGTAAGAAATATTTTTCTAACGGGCATCTATTTCATGATAGGTGCGTGTTACGCAAAGTGGAGGCTTGAGCGGTGGTTCAGTCTTTCCGGTGTATGTGTATTGGTTATGGCGACCATTCTGCTGGCGCCGTACTCGATAATTTCAAAATTTCTGCTATGGCTCGTATTGCCTTATGTCGTTCTGGCGTACGGCCTTTCCAGAAGCCGGTTGGGAAGCTGGGTGAACAGAGTGGGTGACTGCTCCTATGGTGTTTACATCTATGCGTTCCCGGTGCAGCAGTTCGTGCTGCTTAAATTCCCTGATATTGCATACTCGACCTATCTGTTTGTTACGGTGTTAATTACGCTGGTTCTGGGATACGGCTCTTGGCACTTGGTTGAAAAAAGGATTCTGAAATTCAAGCCAAAGGACAAAGCCAGGCTCGTCCCGGATAGCGTTGATGCAAATGCGGTGTTCAGTCCTGTTGTCAGTGAGAAACTCAAGTCGTTGAGTTCGGACAGTCGATGAATTTTATGGTGTTGCGCTGATGGTCAGAGGTGGCTGTCTGAAGCTCATGGCGCAATGAGATGAACTACTGTTCATTGATAGTGACTTCATATAGGTACAATATTGATGCGCATTCATAATAATGGTCGGTTTTTGCGAAATGGCTCAATTTACGTGAGCGCTGAAGTACGGCGACAGCGAGTTGTGAGTTTTTTATCATGAATTACAAAGTGGAGCCTTACATGTTCTGCGTGTATATGCAAAATGGGAACGAGGATGGCCCGTATGGTATTAGCGTTGTGCAAGATATCTCTTCACGTTGTATACAGGGCATATTGCGTGGGTCGAGTTCTCAAGTCAAAAAAACAAGCCCGCTGCGGAGTGAACCCATCTTGGATGTGAATTGGCCATTTCAGTGCGGACCTGTGCCTATTCTGGTTTCCAGAGACACTGCTGCTAAACGTCCGCATAGCGCAGAGGTGTTTGCTTAATGCGAAATTTTTCAGCAAGCCCACGTGAGTTGATGGCGAGTTTCTGGCGTAATCGAAACCTTATCAAGTCATTTGTTCAGCGAGATGTACTCGGCCGCTACCGCGGTTCGGTTATGGGCATACTGTGGTCATTCTTAAATCCGCTTTTTATGTTGGTAGTGTATACATTTGTATTTAGCGTCATTTTCAAGGCGCGCTGGGGGACGGGAAGTGATTCAAAAACTGAATTTGCTCTCATCCTGTTCGCCGGCTTGATGGTTTTTAGCCTGTACGCGGAGTGTATCAATCGTGCTCCAGGGTTGATTCTCGGTAATCCAAATTATGTGAAAAAAGTGGTATTTCCGCTAGAGATATTGCCTTGGGTGAATCTTGGATCTGCTCTGTTCCATGGCGCTATTAGTCTGGGTGTCTGGTTTCTGGCTTATATTATCTTCTTTGGTATTCCTCATATCACGGCTTTATACTTACCGCTCATTTTACTCCCGTTGATTTTTTTAATTATGGGGTTGAGTTGGGCGCTGGCGTCATTGGGCGTGTATCTACGCGATGTGGCGCAGTTTGTGGGGATTGTTACCAGTACGCTGATGTTTCTTTCACCGATTTTTTATCCCGTTACAGCACTGCCTGAGCGTTATCGCGGACTGCTTTATTTAAACCCAATGACCCCGGTTATAGAGCAGACTCGGGATGTTCTATTTTGGGGTAAAGCCCCGGATTTCTCCATGCTTGGTATTTATCTGATAGCAACAGCATTTATTGCATGGTTGGGTTTTGCCTGGTTCCAGAAGACGCGAAAGGGGTTTGCTGATGTCCTCTGAAATATCCATAAAAGTCGAAAATTTGAGTAAGTGCTATCAAATTTACGAACAGCCCCGCGATCGTCTCAAGCAATTCGTACTGCCGCGATTACAGAGCGCTGTCGGGCAGTCGACGAAACAATATTTTCGTGAGTTTTGGGCACTGAATAATGTTTCCTTTGAAGTAAAAAGGGGCGAGACTGTTGGCATAATTGGTCGAAACGGTAGCGGAAAGTCCACACTTTTACAGATGATTTGTGGCACGCTCGAACCAACCAGCGGGAGTATTAAGACTCAGGGACGCATTGCCGCACTATTGGAGTTGGGGTCGGGTTTCAATCCGGAGTTCAGTGGGCGCGAAAACGTCTATATGAATGCTGGCATTCTTGGATTAACCAAAAGCGAGATCGATGCACGATATGACGCAATTTTAGAGTTTGCTGAAATTGGCGCGTTTATCGATCAGCCGGTTAAGACTTACTCAAGTGGTATGTATGTACGATTGGCGTTTGCAGTGATCGCCAATGTTGATGCAGACATTTTGGTAATCGACGAAGCCCTTGCTGTCGGGGACATTTTCTTCACTCAGAAGTGCATGCGTTTTCTGGCCGAATTTAAGAAGCGTGGAACAATTTTATTTGTAACGCATGATACAAATAGCGTAATGAGCCTCTGTGAGCGGGCTGTTTGGCTTCAGACGGGAGAGCGGCAAGCGTATGGTGAGTCTAAAATAGTCTGTCAATCATACCTGGCTGAGTATTATGCTTCTGTTGATACTGGCGAGTACCTCGTATCAGAGTCGAAAGAACAAGCGCCACAATCGTTGGAAGACTATAGAGACGTTAGGCAGGACTTTATTAATTCTTCTGCTATCAGAAATGATCTGGAGATTTTTAGATTTTCTGATACAGGTGCAAAATTTGGGCTTAGTAAAGCTCGAGTGTTGGATGTGTACCTGGGTAGCGCTATGGGTGGCCCCGTATCCTGGTTTGTAGGTGGGGAGTTAGTTGAGCTTGTAGTAAAGGTTCATGCGGATATAGTACTGGATCAACCAATTGTTGGTTTTTTGGTTAAAGATAAAAATGGTCAACATCTGTTTGGTGATAATACGTACCTTACTTATGTTGATGGGGCATTTCGGGTGGATAGCGGAGTTGATTTCACCGCCCGTTTCAAATTTAGAATGCCAATGATGCCGGCGGGTGACTACACAATAGGAGTTGCGGTTGCAAATGGAACCCAGGAAAACCACGTAATTCATAGCTGGGTTCATGACGCAATAGCTTTTAAGTCCCACAGCAGTAGCGTGTCTACAGGTTTGCTTGGGATTCCTATGATTGATATCGAGTTACACACTAATGGATAAAAAATACAATTTTTCTTATGAGCCGATAAGCGTTTATGCATGCGCTGTAGATCTTGTACGAAAATTTTCCGCTCCAGGTTCTATACATATAGACCTTGGGTGTGGATACGCTGCAATCGCTCGCCAAATAGAGAGCAGTGGTATTAAGTATGTTGGTTTTGACACGAATCGTGAAAGTGTAGAAGCCTTAAAGCAAAATGACATAGAAGCTTATGAGTTAGATCTCACTCAAGAGCAGGCTGTCATTTCAACTATACGATCGCTTTGTGAGAGATTCTCAATTGTCACAATTTCGATGCTGGATGTCATAGAGCATCTTGACTACGAGTGTGGTTTGTTAAGTTGGATTAAAGAGTGTTTCTCAAGTGAGCAGAATTTTTTTCTGATACTTTCTGTTCCAAACTCCTCGCATGTCGATGTCTCCACTAAGCTCTTTGCAGGCTCTTATAATTACTTGGATACTGGTCTTCTAGATAAAACACATACTGTGGTTTATACTGAGGAAAATTTGTCTCGAGTCACCACCCGCAATGGATGGAGACAGGTTGCGTCCAATGATTATCATCTGGAGTTTAGTGAGCAATTTCAGACAAAATCATCAATTGTTCTGAATCGCGACAGTGGAATTGGTCATGACTTCCGAAAGTTAAAAGGTATTTTAGATCCCTGCTGTGATGTCTATCAGTTTGTGCGCGCATATGCACCTGACATTAGCTGCACGCAAGGCCGGAATATTGCTCGCGATGTGGTTGGCGTCTCTATTTCTCTGATATTTAAAGAGAATGTTGAGTGTCAAGAACTCACAAAGCTTATTTCGGATCTTTCAGCTATAGATGAACGACCTGAAATAGAGCTGGTTATACCTGAGAAAAGGTTAGCTGCCCTAGAGTTAAGCTGCCTTGAAGGTAGCAGTCTGAAGATTGCAAGCTATGCAGAGTCGATGCTGGGTGAATTCATCCGAACATCAATAAATACACGCTACTGGTCGTTGGTCACCCATCCAAAGGACGTATGTGTTTCCGCGCTTTGCTCTCTATTTGAAAAGTTTGACGGCTCGCGCGGTAGCCCGTTAATTGAGTTGGCAGGAAATGATTTTCCCTTTGTTGAGGGAAATCAGTTTGAGCTGTTTTTATCGTTGAATACAGAGGCTTCGTGTCGCATTGCAGTTCCGACAGACTACGTTCGCCAATTTCACGATTTGCCTTTTGTAGTTGATTCTCCGGAAGCTTGGTCAGGGTTTGTAAGACGAGCTGCGCTGGCGTGTGGTGTAAAGCGAATCAACCTTGATTTTTCCAATGGTCAAGTCCCGTCGGCCTCTCGTATGGATCAGTTTTCTGGTCTGACTTGTGTTTTGGCGGATGAGAAAATGCGATCCTATGTTCTTCGTTCAGAGGCGTGGGCGAGCGCGCTTTTAGGGGAGCTTCAAAGCCTTGCTTCAAAGAATAGCGAACTTCAAACACCAAAAGCTGCGCTTATTTCAAGGATCGATCAGCTTGAAGGTGAAGTGAATAAGCTTGAATGTCAACTAGGCGACATCATCCAGAGTAAGTCGTGGAAGCTAACTAAACCACTTCGCTTTTTTCGAAGAGCGGTTTTCAGGGGGGTGAATATCTCTCGTGCAGTAGTTCGTAAAGATAGGAGTGAACTCTTTGCTTTTGCACGCGCTATTTATTTGAAGGTGCCGGGTCTTAGGTTTGTTTGGTCTTACTATCTTTATACAAAAATGAGGTGCATGTCTTGTATTCAGGATAAAGCGTTCTCTCATAATAATAGCGCTTCTTTGAAGGCGTTATCAAATAATCGCTTCAGCGAAGAGTTTGGTTTTGTTGCCTTTAATGGTTTGAAAGACTTTCCGGAAATTGATGTTTCAGTCGTGGCTTTTAATAGCTCTCGGTGGATCAGAGCTTTCTTTGAGTCATTGATTTCACAAGATTATCCACTGTCAAAAATACACTTTAAAATAGTAGATAATGGCTCTGCGGACAATACGGTCACGTTGTTTTCCGACTGCCTGAATGTAAGTGGTCATAAATTTGCTAGTGCGGAAATTATTCAGCAAGAAAATCTTGGCTTTGGTTTGGGGCATGATCGCGCTATTCGAAAAGGTAGTTCGGAGTATTGTTTGATCGTTAACTTGGATCTTGAGTTTTTATCGGATTCAATAGTGAAAGCTGTTAATGCAGCAGTCAACGACAAAGGCGGTTCGACGGCAAGTTGGGAGTTTCGTCAAATACCGTACGAGCATCCGAAGTATTATGATCCCGTTACTCTGGAGACGAACTGGTCATCACATGCCTGTATATTACTTCGGCGTGATGCTTACCTGCGGTGTGGAGGTTATGATCATGCTATTTTTATGTATGGGGAAGATGTAGAGCTTTCCTATAGGTTGCGTTCATTTGGCTTCGCCTTGAAGTATCTTCCAAGTGCCGCGGTATTGCACCACACCTATGAGCAGGCCGGCGAGGTTAAACCGCTACAGTTTGTTGGTAGTGTTCTTGGTAATGCCTATATTCGTCTGCGTTATGGCTCTTTTACCGATCGTGTTATCGCGGTTATGTTATACGCGGCTCTCTTTGTTTATCCTTCGCCATTTGCCGGTGCGAAGAAAATGTTGCTTCGGAATATACCTAAATTGGTTAAGAGTGTTCCGCATTTCCTGAAAGGCAAAGGTCCTGTCACTGCGAAATTTCCATTTCGGGGATATGATTATGAGCTTATTAGAGATGGGGCATTTTGGCAGTCGAAGCCATTCGATACTTCGACTGAAGTACCTCTGGTTACAGTCATAACGCGCACCTATCAGGGGCGTGGCATGTTTCTTAAGCAGGCCATGCAGAGTGTCTTTAATCAAACCTATCAAAATATTGAGCTTCTTGTTGCCGAAGATGGTGGTAGCTCTCAATTGGAGTTGGTTGACTCAATATCTAAAGTTGCACCGTCTAACGTGTGTGTGCGTTTTATCGGAAATGAAAAAATAGGTCGCTCTGGTGTTGGTAATGCAGCGATGGCTGCTGCGCAAGGGCAGTACTATATGTTCTTGGATGACGACGATTTGTTGTTTTCTGATCATGTCGAAACGCTGATGCAGTGTTTGTCTTCTGATCGATCTCTTGATGCCGCTTACAGTTTAGCATTTGAAGTTACAACGCATGTTGCTGAAGATAAAAGCTCTTATGTCGAGGAGCTTTTGTTTACGCCACCAGTATTTCGCCAAGTTTGGGATTATAGTGTTATGCAGCGCCATAACTTTATCCCGATTCAGTCGATCATTTTCAAGAAGGAACTCTATCAGCGTTGGGGTGGATTTGACTTGGCGTTGGATCAACTTGAAGACTGGAATCTATGGTTGCGTTACGGGTATAACGGTAATTTTCGTTATGTTGAAAAAACAACCTCTCTGTTCCGAACACCCGCTGAGTCGAGTGTTCGTGCGGAGCGTCATGCGCTTTTGCACAACGCATACGATATGGCAGTCCAAAGCGCTAATGAGAGTATTGCCAAGGAAGTGGGTAATGAAAAGTAATTATGCAGCGAGTGGTAGCCACTCCATGAGCCTCACATTCAATTCCTCGCTCTGATCTCTAATACAGTGCTCCTGACGTCTGTCGGGAGTCTGTGCCTCACGTTTCAACTCGACTTCCGAAAACCCATCGACGGTCTGGCCGCCTTGGTCGAGTGGATCTGCAGCAGTTGCTGCGAGGTTATGGGCATACTTTTCTCCATGCGTAAAAAGTCCGCACTTGGCGGGCTGTTCATCAGTAACCGTTATACTTATTTTATTTTATGTCGAGAAAAAACCAGCTTATAGAGCGTCGAAACTTTTCAATAGGCACTTCAACAACATAATAGATAGCAGCACCACAACAAACTGCAGACGCACCGGCAACCATCATCCACAACAAACTATTCTGATGGGCTTCAGAAATTCTAACAACAAACAATCAGTGAACAAGGTAAATCGAGAAACTCCACTCCCTAAGCCTTTTCAGAGGCGGGCTTGTTAATAACAAGCCAATAATTCCTTTTGCATCAATAGAAAACAAGAGAAATATAGACAATATAAAACTTAGAAAAACAAATTTATTTTGGAGCCAATTATCCAGTGGCGCTCCAAAAAAATAGTTTCTGCCCCAAGGCATCATAAGCACTATTGCGGCAACGCAGACTACTGTAACGACTGTAGACGTTTTCGATGTAACTATTTTTCTTGAGAAATCCTGAAAGACTGCCGCACAACAACCGAACATGAAGCTTGGCAGATACCAATACGTATTTATGCTATTTTCCGGGGTTTCCCAATAAGGCGCTGCAACCTGATGAACTATCAAAGCCAGTGCCGAAGCTGGTAGCACAAACCCTGCACCATACAGTCTAAGGGTAAATAGTAACGACCAGGCAAAAAATGGTAATACAAAATAAAACTTGAACTCAACAGGAATAGTCCACAGATGTGCATAGCCAGACTGAAATAGCAAGGCGCTCTTCAAGTCATGCGCTGTATCGACGCCAGCAGTTCCTAGTAAAAAATATAATAGAACCACTAGGGAAAAGAGCGGAACTATACGTAACACCCTCCCGACAAAATACGACATAACAGATGCAAAACTAAATCCTGAGTGCATAAATTTATTGGTAAGCAAAAATGCACTCAGCACAAAAAAAGCCATACACCTAACTTCCCAGCCCCGTTAAGATACGGAATAAAATCTCTGAAGAAATGCTGTACCGAATGAATAACAACAACCGTCAAACAAGCCAGCCCACGTATCCCAGCAGCACCAAGTAGCTTTTCAGATCTATCGCGCACGAGCCCTTCACGCCAAGAAATTTGTCGGCGCAGAGGATCGGTTTTTTATCGATATTTTGCAATGTCAATTTTTTAAGCCATTACGCCACCAATCTCCTCAAGCATTCGGCACTTTGTATAAATGACGTTCACGCAGCCTGAATGATTTATTGATTTGTTCATCCGTCTTGCGGTATGCACACACGCGTACCGCAATATCCCCTTTCGAACCTTGCATCACCGCTGGCCATTCGCCCGTTTGCCCTGGCTGCAAGGTGCGTAACTGCGCCAACGGCTCAAAGGGCGACCCTTGTTCATCCCGCAGCGGCAGACTGCTCAGATTCATCCGCACCAGAATGTCGCCGCCTCCATCGAGTACATGATTGACCCCACGTCGATTGGCGAAACCCCGATCCGCGATGAACACATCACCTTGTTGCACCGCAAATTGCGCCAGCGATTCGCCTGTTTTGGTCGATGTCACTTGCACTTCGCAGCAACGCAGCGTGCTGATGTCCATCGTGTAATGCAGTCGCCATGTCGATGTGATCGCGCCGGGCTCTGCCACGACACTGCCATCAGCAGCAAGTAATCGTCGCCCTTGCAGCGCCGGACATTCCATTGCCACGATGGGGGGGCTGTATCAACTGTTCCGTGATCCAACCCAGCCATGCGCCGGAGTTATTGACCCTTTTGAGCAAGCCAACGTCCGATAGCTCCACCCAGTCCCCGGCGCGGGCTCGCTCTGCCGTTTCGACCATGGAGCAATCAGCGCTCAGATACATCAATAACGTGCGCAATAAACTCTCCGGACCACTGAATCGGCGACCAAACTTCAGCGCCCCCAGCTCTTTTGCCTTGGCTTCCCATCCCGACGGCAATAGCGCCAACAGCTTCGGCCAGTCCTCATCCAGTTTTTGTGCTGCATCTACTGTCACGGCTGATTGCTTCCTTTGGCGAATCCAGTCTCAAGAATATCTTTTGACGTTTGGTTAACGCATATGGGCCCTGCCCCCCACCACTTCAATTCGGCTTGACATATTGCGTACGCCAGGCCATGAGCTAGGCCGAGAGGCCAGGGTGCGGCTGGGGGGGCTGAGTCAGGGTCTCGTATTTTGGTGTGATCAGCATGGCTGCATCATTTAGGGGGATGGGCTGATATTGGATTTCAATTCGTCGCAGGAGCGGCTGGGTTGGCGGGGTGGCTATATAATGTTGGGACAATGTTATAAAGTGTGCGCTGCTCTGCGCTAACCGATGCTGTTGAACTTATTAACAAAAAGCAATCATTGCTCTTGTGGGTCTCGAGTGATAGGGAATGGATTTCGTGTGTATTTTTGGCTCTGATTCTCCTCTAGGTACCGAAAGGAGCGATTGCCATACTGCAACAGTCGCAATACTGATGTGTACCTACAATGGTGGATCGTTCCTGGCTGAACAGTTGGCGTCATTTCAGCGGCAAATCCATCGCAACTGGACGGTCTATGCCTCAGACGATGGCTCGCAAGACGAGACCTTGGACCTTCTGCAGGCGTCAAGTACTCAGTGGGGGCTAGGGCGTCTCCAGATCGTTGAGGGGCCTCGGCGAGGCTTTGTTGCCAACTTCCTCTCGTTGACCTGCCGTGCAGACATAAGCGCAGACTTTTATGCGTGGGCCGATCAGGACGATGTCTGGAAGGAGGGTAAGCTCCAGAAGGCGCTAGCCTGGTTAACGACTGTCCCCAGGCACATCCCCGCGCTTTACTGTGGTCGCACCGAGCTGATTGGTGAGTCAGGCGTACCCTTTGGGTATTCGCCCAAGTTCAGTCTTGCCCCGCATTTTTCCAATGCATTGGTTCAAAATATTGGTGGTGGTAACACCATGGTGTTTAACCAGGCGGCGCGTGAGCTCCTGCAAGAGGCGGGGGATAACCTGGTCGTCCCTTCTCACGATTGGTGGGCATACCTGCTTGTCTCTGGCGCTGGGGGGATTGTCCATTACGATCCCATACCCACGGTGCTATACCGCCAGCACGACGAAAACCTGGTCGGCACCAACTCCAGTTGGTTCGCACGAGTCAAACGTGTACGCATGACCTTTCAAGGGCGCTTTTACGAGTGGACTACTCAGAACATCCATGCGCTTGAAACAATGCGCCATCGCTTGAGCCAAGAGCATCAAGCGAAGCTCGCCCAATTCAAGGCTGCGCGTGGGCAAAAATTTCTTCTAAGAATCTTGGGTTTCCAGCGGGCTGGTTTATACCGGCAGACCTTGTTTGGAAATCTGGGACTGATCCTCGCAACTTTACTGAAAAAGATCTAAATCAATGACCATCTTAGTAACCAGCGGCGCGGGCTTTATCGGGGCGAACTTTGTACTGGATTGGCTGGCGCAGTCGGATGAGTCAGTGATCAACCGGGACAAGCTGACCTACGCAAGCAACCTTGATAACCTCAGCAGCCTGGCGGGCGATGCGCGGCATGTTTTCGTGCATGGCGATATTGGCGACGGCGCCCTGATCGGGCGTTTGCTGGCTGAGCATCAGCCTCGCGCCATTCTGAATTTTGTCGCCGAGTCTCATGTCGACCGCTCCATCCATGGACCGAAAGACTTTGTCGAGACCAATATTGTTGGCACCTTCCGCTTGCTGGAGGCGGTACGAGCCTACTGGAAGAGCCTTGCATCCACTTTACTTGCCCAGTCCGAGGTTTTGGCTTAATGCAACACTTTTCCGCCTCACCCATAGAAATGGTTGCAAGCCTTTGGCGTAACCGCGCCCTTATCATAGCGCTTACCAAACGAGAAATTCTTGGGCGTTATCGTGGCTCTAGTCTTGGTATACTTTGGTCGTTCTTCAATCCACTACTGATGTTGGCGGTTTATACTTTCGTGTTTAGCGTGGTATTTAATGCCCGCTGGAGTTCAGGTAGCGAATCAAAAACAGAGTTTGCCTTGGCTTTGTTTGCCGGTCTAACGGTGTTTGGCCTGTTTTCCGAGTGTGTCGGACGCGCTCCGGGCTTGATTCTATCTAATGTTAACTATGTTAAAAAAGTTGTATTTCCATTGGAGATACTCCCTTGGGTTTCAATGGGGGCTGCATTGTTTCATGCTTTTATCAGTCTCGTTGTATGGTTGATATTTTATGGGATTTTTTTTGGTGTCCCTCATTTAAGTGTGCTGTTGTTGCCTTTTGTGATTTTGCCGCTGCTATTTTTTTCAATGGGGATATCGTGGGTGTTTTCTTCATTAGGTGTGTACTTACGTGATATTTCGCAGATCATTGGCGTAGCAATCACTATGCTGATGTTTCTATCTGGCATATTTTATTCAGTGTCGTCACTCCCTGTTGAGTATCAAGAATTGTTGAAAATAAATCCTCTTGTACCCATTATTGAGCAGGCGAGGGATGTATTGATTTGGGGGAAAAAACCGGATTATTTGCTGCTATTCAGTTATCTGGGTGGTTCTCTCGTTTCCGCTTGGCTTGGCTTCGTCTGGTTTCAGAAAACACGTAAAGGATTTGCTGATGTCCTCTGAAGAAAAAGGGATTGTTACTGATATTTCTGAGGAGGTTTCAATGCCGGCTGCCTATGTAAGTGCGAGCAGTGATATTGCGATTCGTGTCAAAAATTTGAGTAAGTGCTTTCAGATTTATGAAAAGCCAAGTGATCGGTTGCTGCAGATGCTCGCGCGTGGTTTCAAGCAGTTCTATCGAGAATTTTGGGCTTTGAAAGATATTTCGTTCGAGGTCAAGAAAGGTGAAACCGTCGGTATCGTTGGCCGTAATGGCAGTGGCAAATCAACTCTTCTGCAGCTGATTTGTGGCACGCTTAACCCAAGTTCGGGTGATGTTGAGGTGAAAGGTCGAATTGCGGCGTTACTTGAACTTGGCTCAGGTTTCAATCCCGAGTTTACAGGGAGAGAAAACGTCTATATGAACGCTGCAGTGCTCGGTCTCAAAAAACATGAGGTTGATGCGCGTTACGCCGAAATTGAGTCATTTGCAGATATAGGCCAGTTTATTGATCAGCCAGTAAAAACTTACTCCAGTGGTATGACAGTACGCCTCGCTTTCGCCGTAGCCATTAATGCTGACCCAGAGATACTGATTATCGATGAGGCGCTTTCGGTCGGTGATGAATTATTTCAGAGAAAGTGCTTTTCAAGAATCGAGGCTATTAAGAAGAATGGCACAACCATTCTTTTCGTTTCTCACTCAGGGGCGGCAGTAGTAGGTTTATGCGATAGAGCTATACTGATTGATAGTGGAGAGGCGTTGGCGTCTGGTCCACCCAAAAAAATCATCGGTAAGTATCAAAGACTTCTGTATGCCCCTAGTGACAAGAGAGCCAGTATTCGCGATGAGATTAGACTCCCGCATGAGGAGTCATTGTCCGTAAGTACTATTGGGGCAGCCTTGAGGGAAGATAATCGCAGCGAAGTTACGGCTTTTTTTGATCCGAATTTAAATCCTAAAAGTACGTTGGTTTATGAGTCTCTTGGTGCTCTGATTGAAATACCTGTGATTCATAATTTTGAAGGGAAACAGGTTAACTGCCTGAAGCGTGGCGAGACGTATCGATATTGCTATAAAGTACGGTTTGAGCAAGCTGCAACAAATGTACGCTTTGGTATGTTGATTAAAACAACACAAGGTTTTGAGTTGGGTGGTGGCGTGTCAGCACATAATATACAAGATGCCATTCCGTTTGTTGAGGTAGGTGCTGAATATGAGGTCGCTTTTAGTTTTATATGCGCGCTTAATCCGGCAATGTATTTCCTGAACGCTGGTGTCGTTGGGATAGTGGGTACAGAAGAGACCTATCTGCATCGTGTATTGGATGCTTGTATGTTTCGTGTTTTGCCTGACGAGATAAGTTTGTCGACTGGGGTTGTAGACTTTCGGTGCGAATCAAGCTTCTCAACTGTTATGTGTGGCCAGGGCAAGGTTTTGGTATGAAAACTCAAAAGCATATAGTAGTTGTGCTGGGAATGCATCGCAGTGGTACTAGTGCAATAACACGCGCACTAAAGGTTATGGGGGTTGAACTGGGGGCGAATTTGCTGCCTCCTATGCCTGGCGTGAACGAAAAAGGCTTCTGGGAGGACGCGGATATTAATGCGTTGAATATAGAGCTTCTTGGAATTTTAGGGCATGACTGGCATACGCTATCGCCTATATTTTCGGAAGAGCTAGAGTCTTCGTCTCTCGGTGATATTAAATTAAAGGCAATTGACTTACTGCGTAAAAAACTGACTTCAACGCAGTGCTTTGGCATGAAAGATCCTCGAATGGCCAGGTTGCTACCATTCTGGCAATCAGTTTTTTCTCATGTTAATGCTAGTACAAGCTATGTGATCTCCTGTCGGAATCCGATGAGTGTTGCTCGGTCCTTGAGTGCACGAGATGGATTTGCCCTTGAGAAGGGCTATCTTCTTTGGCAAGAGCATATGCTCAACAGTTTGATATGGACGGAAAATTGCCCTCGCCTTGTAGTGGACTATGACCGCTTCTTAGATGATCCGGCTAAGCAAATGAGCAGGATCTCGCAGTGCCTGAATTTTTCTTTTGACTCAAAAAGCGCAGATTTCTTGGAGTTTGAAGTTGGATTTTTGGAGAAAGATCTTCGTCACACACAATTCCTTGAAGAAGATTTACCTCTAGATCGTTTAGTGCCAGCTTCGGTAGTTGAGCTGTACGGCGTATTATTAGCGCTTGCAAAAGATCAAGTGTCTCCTGAAGATGCTGCGGTCAAGAACTCTTTGAGTGCGCTAAATAAACAGCTTCGTGATGCTCGCGTGCTTTTAGAATATACGCGAAAGAAAGAAGATGCTGTTGTGGAATTATCCGTCGCAGGGCGCGAGAAGGATGGTCTACTTGCTCATTTAAATCAGATTGTTGCTGATCACAATAAGGTGCTTGCCACATTCAACGATGGGATTGTAGAACGAGACGAGCAGGTTGTTGGTCTGAAGCAAGTTTTGTGTGACCGCGACGAGCGATTGGCTTATATATATAAAATTTTGGCCGCGAACGATGAAGAAACACATGCCCTTAAGTCTTCTGTTGAAGAGTTTAAAAGTAAAACTGAAGAGTTAGCTCAAACCGTATTGGAAAAAAACATTTCAAGCGAAAGGCTGTATCAAACTCTCGATGCTCGTAATGTTCAAATGTCCGCTCTTGAAAATAGTCTTGCGGATCTCCGTCAGGAGGCTTTTCAGAAAGACTCTGAACTGAAGTCGATGGAAGCTGATGCGTTAGCTAAGCGGAAAAAGTTATTGGAAATAGATGTAGAATTAATGAAGGTTTATAGTAGTCGCTCGTGGCGGTTGACTAGGCCGCTTAGGTTTTTGAGACGCGTATTAGATGTAAAAAATGGTTATATTAAGGTCGTAGGACGAGTCAGGTCCATCGGATTGCTAGCCAGAAAAACAAAAGCTGGATATATAATCAAGGGCATTAAGTTATTGGGCAGGTTGGAGTTGCGCAGCTTGCGAGCAAAAATGCGAGCGGTGGCGCATCGAGAAAAAAAATATGCAGCGAGAGATGGTGTAAGTGCGTATGAGGTTAAAGACCGTATACCACTTCAAGTGGAGATAGTTTACCCGGTAGATATCATTGTCCCGATTTACAATGGTTACGAATATCTCGAGCCATTATTTGATAGTATTTTAGCAGGAACTAATTCACCATATAGGGTTATTTTGGTGAATGATGCTAGTCCCGACGAAAGAGTGTCGGGGTTAGTTGAGGAGTATCAAGCCAAGTTTCCTTCTTGTTTGTTGTTGTCAAACGAGGAGAATTTAGGGTTTCCCCAAACGGTCAACAAGGCAGTCGCTTATACCTCCGGTGATTTTGTGTTGTTGAATACAGATACAGAAGTCCCTAATGGCTGGTTAGAGCGGCTGATGGCTCCGTTGTTAAATGACAGGAATATTGCGAGTGCAACACCATTCACGAACTCGGGCACAATTTGCAGTTTTCCAGAGTTTTGTGCTGATAACCCAATATTTATGGGGCTTCCTGTTGAAGAGGTAGATAGAGAGTTTGAGAGAGTTTCGCCAATTGCGCCATTAATTAAAATACCAACAGGCGTTGGGTTCTGCATGGCGTTTAATGGTGATATTGTAAGATCTATCGGGATGTTTGATTCCGTCGCCTATGGGCGAGGTTATGCCGAAGAAAATGATTGGTGTATGCGAGCATCTGTTGCAGGTCACACTCATGTCCTGGTCACTAATTTGTTTGTCTATCACAAACATGGCGGATCATTTTCATCCATTGAAAAGAAAAAGCTCATCGATAAGAATTTGGCAACTCTACAGTTGCGATATCCGGACTACAACTATTTAGTGCATCAGCATATATCTGCGGACCCGGCTAGTTGGGTAAGGGATATTGTCGCTTTCAACATTATGACAAGGTCTCTTGGCGCAAAAGCGTTGTTGATTATTGATCACAATATTGGTGGTGGGGCTAATCAATATAGTGAGAAGTTAAAGGACAGCTACCTGAGTAATCGGCTGCCAGTAATTTTCTTTTGTGATGATGCTACTACGGGCGAAATGTTTTTGCGCCTGACGTTTGGTGATTTTGATAAGAAAATATTTTTTGGTGGCTTGCAAGAAATAAAATCTGCTCTTTTGTTGTTGGATATTGGCGAGGGTTTTTATAATGAGGCAGTCTCCCATAAAGAGCCAGAAAAGTCGTTACGGTTGTTTCTAGATGTATTAAAAGAAAAAAAATCAACGCTGCAAGTCGCCATGCATGACTTCTATCCGATATGCCCGTCGTATACGCTGATTAATGATCGTGGGGTTTATTGTGGCGTGCCTGAAGATATTGATGTGTGCAAAAAATGTATAGCCAATAATAATGCGGACTTTCTTCATGAAGGGGTGGATATAATAGTCTGGCGATCATTTTGGCTTGAATTGTTCTCTTATTGTTCCGGTATTGTTTGTTTTTCAGAAAATACTAGAAGTATTTTATTAAAGGCATATTCCGATTTTGATGATAAGATTTCTGTGGTACCACATGAAATTAATGTCGAGTTTTCAGCTAAGCCATTCATTGATTTCAGCAAGAGGCTGCATGTCGGGGTGGTGGGTGGCATTAACTATCAGAAAGGCTTGAAGGTAGTCACCGATATTGCAAGATTTATTCGTAAGAATAATCTTGATGTTATGATTACGGTGGTAGGGGTCGTTGATTCAGTGACGCCTATAGAAGGACTTAATGTCACTGGCTCATATGAGCATTCAGAGCTTCCGGCTATTTTTGAAAAAAACAATATTAACGTTGCACTGTTTCCTTCCGTTTGGCCCGAAACTTTTTCCTACGTGACAGCAGAACTTATGCAGCTTGATATTCCCTTGGCTTGTTTTAATCTGGGGGCGCCCGCTGAACGGGTTAGGCAGTACGATCGTGGACTTGTATTAGAGAGCATGGACCCTGAAGATGTAGTTGATGAGCTGTCAAAGTTTTATTCTAAAATAAAAAATGAGACGTCAGTTCTTACGTATAATTGCTGAATCCGGTTTTATTGTATTTTTGAGCTCGGGAGGGATAGGGTGTTTAATACCGTTTATATACGTTCGGGTCTGCCAAAGACTGGATCGTCAGTGAGCGTGCCATAAACCCCACATTCAGCCCCGCAATTTGATGCCTGATGCTGTGCTCCCGATCTCTTTCAGGAGCCAGCATCCATGATGCGACTCGACGCCAAAGTCGAAAAAGTCTACCTCTACCCCAAACCCGTGGACTTCCGAAAGTCTATCGACGGCCTGTCCGCCCTCGTCGAATTGGATATCAAAGTGGCGGTGTTCGACCCCGTGCTTTTCGTTTTTCTCAACAAGCCCCGCAACCGAGTGAAGATTTTGTATTGTAAGCGCTCCATGAACCCCACATTCAAAGCCGCCACCTGATCCCCGATGCTGTGCTCCCGATTCTTTTCCGGAGCCCGCACCTCATGATGCGTCCCGACGCCAAAGTCGAAAAAGTCTATCGTAAGCGCTCCATGAACCCCACATTCAAAGCCGCCACCTGATCCCCGATGCTGTGCTCCCGATTCTTTTCCGGAGCCCGCACCTCATGATGCGTCCCGACGCCAAAGTCGAAAAAGTCTATCTCTAC